>CAZKMG010000380.1:0-3909 GCA_964553465.1 uncultured Bacteroidaceae bacterium | reverse complement strand
TTTCACCTCCTGGGAGGTAGCCACAATGAATCCTTTGAACCTTTGCTGGATGAAAATCCTGATTATCTTGTCACAGGATTTTGTCTGGGCCTGCAAACCATGAACGTTGCCACAGGTGGCTCCCTGTACCAGGATATACCTGCACAACTCTATGAAAGTAATACACCTGAAGAAACTTTAACCATCTCCAGGATAAACCTTCATAAAAATTACTGGAATATTCTATATGAGGATCCCAAAATTATAAGAATTAACCTCCATCCTATCCATTTTACGGATCATCCCTTTTTTGGTAAAATCATTCGATTGTCAAAAAAATCCAAGCCATATGTATACAGCAGCCATCATCAGGCTGTAAAAGATATTGGTTCAGGGCTGGTTGTTACCGCTCTTTCGGCTGATAATAAAATAATAGAAGGACTTGCTCATGTTAAATACCCTCATGTTTTTTCGGTACAATTTCATCCTGAAGTACCTGCTTTGTTTGAAGACATGGAATTATGGAAATTCAGTCCGAATGATGAACCTGAAACATTGCACCATATGATGAACAGAAAAAGTTTGAGATTTCATAAAAAATACTGGCGATATATTTCTCAAATCATTCAAAAGATAGACCCAAATAACAAATTATAATCAAATCTTAACATCAAGTACAAATTCAGAATATTTTTTCACAACTAACACACCCTAATAAGCTTCAATAATATATAATATCAAGGAATTTCAGCATATGGATTATTAGTTGAAATGAAGAAGAAGTTATTTTTCAAACCTGATCTAAAGTATTTATTTAGATTTTCTATCTTTATGGTCACTTTGATTAGTAAAACCATGTAAAAAAATTAAACACTCAATAATAATTAACACAACCTATATGAAAGCTTTTACAAAAATTTTATTTATTCTTTTCATCGCAGCCATCACCTTATCCATAAGCAGGGTTCAGGCACAAGCCTATGACACGAATGTTAAGGTAAAAGAGGGATTTCAATGGCCCGAGGGAAAGAAAATGGCGCTAAGCCTTACTTTTGATGATGCCCGTCTTTCGCAGATCGACAAAGGTATTCCGTTACTTGATAAATACGGGGTAAAGGGGACTTTTTATTTATCTATAGGAAGTATGAATCAGCGTTTGGATGGTTGGAAGAATGCTGTAAAAAACGGGCATGATATCGGCAATCATTCGCTGGTCCACCCATGCACCGGTAATTTTCCCTGGTCAAGAAATAGTGCCATCGAAGATTATACCCTGTATAGAATGAGCATGGAGATAGATTCAGCCAGTAAGCTTATTAAAAATGCTCTGGGTATTGATCCTGTTTCTTTTGCTTTTCCCTGTGGTCAGACATTTGTTGGAAAAGGTAGTTATGCAAAGAGTTATGTTCCTGTCATTGCTGCCACATTTGAATCTGGCCGCGGCTGGTTGGATGAAGGACCAAATGATCCGGCTTTTTGTGATATGGCTCAACTTACCGGTATGGAACTGGATGGAAAATCATTTGAGCAAGTAAAAAAATTAATCGATGCGGCTAAAAGTAATGGACAATGGTTAGTTCTGGCAGGACATGAGATGAATAATGGCGGCAATCAAACTTCAATTCTTTCAACAATAGAGGCAATTTGCCAATATGCATTGGATCCTGCCAATGAAATCTGGATTGATAACGTTCATAAAATCGCCTCCTATGTAAGAAAAAAAAGAGGTGATATGGCCTATTCTGCCAAAGTTCCACTATATAAGAATACTATTTATCCGGTTGAACAGAGAATCGAAAACCTTCTTTCCCGAATGACACTGGAAGAAAAAGTGGGTCAAATGAATATGCCCTGTGTTTATAAACAGAGAATTGGATGGGGACTTGATCTAGGTCCAGTATCCATTCACAGGCAAATGACTCTGGAAGAAAGGATGAAACAGATGGAGGGATGCCGAAAGTTTGCACGGGGCGATCATAATACTCAGATTGGTCCAGGTGGAGGATTTTTTACCCTTGCTGACAGAATTATTTATGAAGGTACACTGAAACAGGCCGAATTTTTCAATGAACTTCAGAAAATAGCAACACAGGAATCGAGACTTGGAATCCCTGTTTTACAGATTGAAGAAGGAACTCATGGTTTTATGTGCGCTGGAGGAACAGTATTTCCGGAGGGATTGGCTATTGGTGCCACCTGGAACATGGACCTGGTAAATAGAATTTACAAAGCTGCAGCGAAAGAAGCCAGGGCCACCGGCGTCCACACATTGTGCACGCTGGTCGTCGAGCCCAACAGGGACCCAAGATTAGGCAGAAACCAGGAAGGTTTTTCAGAAGATCCCTATTTATGTTCACTCATTGCTGAGAATATTGTACAGGGAATGCAGGGTTTTGATATTTCCATGAAAGATAAAACAATTGCCGCACTCTGCCATTATCCTGGACAAAGCCAACCTGTAAGCGGATTTGAGAGGGGTGCCATGAAAGTCTCAGAAAGGGAATTACGGGAAGTATTTTTACCTCCTTGGGTCGCTGGTATAAAAAAACATGGTGCATTGGCAGTTATGGCAACCTACCCCGCCATCGATGACGTCCCGGTTCACAGCTCTGATAAAATATTAAAAAATATCCTCAGGGAAGAAATGGGATTTAAAGGAATAGTTCTGAGTGAAGGTATGGGTATTACCACCATTATTGATGAACATATGGTTGCAACAGAGAAAGAAGCCGGTCAGATTGCTGCTATGGCAGGTGTTGATGTTGGTATTTCTATGGAAGATGCCTATTTAGGAAAACTGGTCGAAAGTGTGAAGGAAGGTAAAGTCCCTGTCAAAGCAATTGATGATGCTGTTCGTAATATTTTATATGTGAAATTTAAACTCGGATTATTCGAAAATCCATATGTTGATCCTGACTATGCCGTTAAGGTTGTTCATTCTGCCGAACATACGGAACTTGCGCTTCAAACTGCCCGGGAAGGCATTGTATTACTAAAAAATGATAAGAACATCCTGCCCCTAAAAAAGGATATAAAATCTATTGCAATAATTGGCCCGAATGCAGACGCAGCAGATAACCAGATTGGTGATTATATTCCACACAATATACCACAGGATATCGTGACTGTTCTGGAAGGAATAAAAGCAAAAGTTTCCGGCAAAACGAAAATAAACTATGTAAAGGGTTGTAATGTTATCGGAAATGATCTCAATGAGATTACTAAAGCAAAAGCAGCTGCCAAAAACGCCGATATTGCAATTGTTGTCATTGGTGAAATTGGAACTGATACAAACGGAGAGGGTCATGACGTTGCCAACCTGGATCTTACAGGGATGCAGGAAGAATTATTAAAAGCCGTCCACAGCACAGGAACCCCAACCATTGTTGTTTTAATAAATGGAAGACCCTTATCAATTCGTTGGGCTGCAGAAAATTCCCCTGCCATTGTAGAAGCATGGATGTGTGGTGAACAAGGGGGTAATGCAGTTGCAGATGTTCTGTTCGGTGATTATAACCCAGGCGGAAAGCTTCCGATCACTGTACCACGTCATTCAGGGCAGCTACCCTCTTATTACAATTATTCAAAAACCAAGGCGGGGAAAAAATATGTTGATATGGCCGGGACACCTTTATATGAGTTCGGCTTTGGATTGAGCTATACAAGCTTTGAATATAGTAACCTTCAGATCAGTCCAAAAGAAATCGGCACAGGAGGTGAAATTGAAATATCAGTGGATGTTAAGAATACTGGTAAGCGAATGGGTGAAGAAGTTGTGCAACTTTATATTAATGATGTTTTAAGCAGCGTGACCACACCTGTCAAAGAGCTCAAAGGATTTTCCAAATTAGCTCTTGAACCGGGAGAAACAAAAACAGAAAAATTAAAGCTCCTTCCAGAATAACTTGCTCTTCTTGACAGTGACTTGCA
>CAZKMG010000379.1:0-3925 GCA_964553465.1 uncultured Bacteroidaceae bacterium | reverse complement strand
TGAAAAAATAATAAGTGTATTCAGGTATAAATATAATTAAGAAAAAAGCAAGTCAATGAGTCATAAAGGACATCGATGTTCAATCTAAATCTTTCTACTTATTCTAACTAATTTAATGATCTTTAATTTGAAAAGTTGATTTAATATAATTACAGAGGATATTTTGCAAAGTCATACTTATTTAGTGGGAATTATGATAATTTCTGTCTGGGGATTTTTAATTATTTTACGATTTAGGTTACGGGTTACGCGAAGTCAATACCTAAATAACTTTTACTGTTTCTTAAAAAAGATTTTGAAATTTTATAACTATTGTCTTAATTAGTCTGAAGATTATACTTGCTTAGATTCTTATTGAAAGAAATATAAACTTTAAATTATTGTATCTCTATATGTTACAAAATATAATCCCATCATTCACAAAATGTTCTACAATAAAAACCAATACCAATTAAATTTATTCTATCAATAAACAATAAATCCATGAAACCTCTATGTATTAGCTTACCCGAACACAATGATATAATAATCAGCTAAATGGAGGGTTCCTGTCTATCGACAGTCAGGCCTGTCTGCCTTCATAACACTAAAATAAATTTTTATACGATGAAAACAATTTTGAAAATGATTGCTGAAAAAAGCAAAATCCAGGAACAGCCGAATAAAAATATTCCTGATAATAAAATTACAGATCACTGCAGCAATAAAAGCCGCCGTGAGTTCTTCAAAAAAACAGCTTCAATTGGAGGGGGGATGGCATTGGGTTCATTTATGTTTTCTTCGATAGAAGATACCGTTGCCCAAACCACTTCCAAGGTTAACCGGTTTTCAAACCCATCAGAATTGAAAATTACTGATATGCGGTATTGTGTGGTCGAACTGGATGCAGGTGGTTCGCGCAGTCCGATTATTCGGATCGATACAAATCAGGGTATTTATGGATTAGGGGAGGTCAGAGATGCAGCTGATGAACGCTATGCACTTTTTCTCAAAAGCCGGATATTAGGTGAGAATCCGTGTAATGTGGAAATGTTATTTAAGATCATTAAACAATTCGGTTTTCATGGGCGGCAAGGTGGCGGTGTAAGTGCTGTGGAAATGGCACTATGGGATCTGGCAGGCAAAGCTTATGGAGTTCCCTGCTGGCAGTTGCTGGGTGGAAGATACCGGGATAAAGTAAGATTATATTCATATCTCCCGGTGCATGACTGGGCCAATATGGATCTTGAAAAGTTTAAATCAGATGTAAAACAACGTATTGATGTACAAGGATTTACTTGGTTTAAATTTTATCCAAGTTTAGAATTTATCAGTCATATACCAAGGATCACTGTTAATTCAAAATTTTGGACAATCCCTCAGTACACTGATTTTACATCATATAAAAGAACCAAACAACCCTTCACCCAGCAGCAAATTACGGAAAAGGGGCTTGAAGAATTGGCAAAATATGTTGCTATGGTCCGAAGTGTGATTGGATATGAAATTCCTTTGTCAGCTGACGGCTTTGGAAATTATGATATAAATAACTGTATCCGTGTAGGCAGGGCACTAGATCCCTACAGACTGGCATGGCTTGAAGACATGCTGTCCTGGGAAATGACAGATCAATGGAAAGTATTAACGGAAGCACTTGAAACACCTACTCTAACAGGAGAAGATATCTATCTGAAAGAAGAATTCGTCAAACTCTGTGATAATCACGCAGTTGATATTGTTCACCCTGATCTGGCCACCGCCGGGGGGATATTGGAAACTAAAAAAATCGGTGATTATGCCGAAGAAAAAGGTATTGCAATGGCAATGCACTGTTCCGGTACCCCAATCGGTTTTATGGCGGGTGTTCATTGCGCAGCTGCCACACAAAACTTCCTTGCCCTGGAAATGACTACCCAGGCTGTTGATAATCCCTGGTGGGAAAATTTAGTTAAGACGACGGATGGTAGAAAATTGGTTGAAAAAGGCTTTGCAAATGTCCCTGTTTCTGCACCTGGATTAGGGATTGAGATCAATGACGATGAATTTAAGAAGCACCTCTTCCCAACAGATAAGAGCTATTTTGCACCTACACCTGAATGGAATGACAAACGTTCAAGTGACCACTTATGGAGTGGCCGATTCACCATTGGTCAAAAGACAGGTATTATTCATTAATATTTAGATAATTTTTTATCTAATATTTAATTTCTATAAAATTTTGCATATCATCCGGAAATAGGTCTCCTGCACATTCATTCAAAATTGTTTAAATATATATCTCAAGGTAATATGCGAAAATAATAAGGCTTCATCTGTAAAATATTATTTTAACCAATATGAAGAAAAAATTGTACATCATCTTATTAATCCTTTCCTTCTTATTATTAATCGCTGCTTTTATCTTTCTTAAAGTTGATTCAATTGTTGCAGCAGGTCTATTACTCATTGCAGGATTTATTGCCCTTGCAACCGGGGTCAGAGGATTTAAGCTCGTAAAAGGATTCTCCTATACTATCTGGATATTTACTGCTGTGACTGCTTCCATGTTTTACCCCCAATACTTTACTTCAATAGGTAACTTTCAATTGAAAACAATGATTGTTCCTCTATTGCAGATAATTATGTTCGGGATGGGATCGCAGATGAGCCTGAATGATTTTACCGGGGTGATCAAAATGCCAAAAGGGGTAATCATGGGTGTAAGTTCGCATTATATTATTATGCCTCTGGTTGGTTTTGGAATCGCCAATTTATTTAATTTCCCTGCCGAAATTAAGGCAGGAATTATCCTAATAGGTTGTGTCCCCAGTGGATTGGCGTCTAATGTAATGTCATATATCGCACGGGCCAATCTCGCCCTGGCTGTTACGATCGGGGCTATCTCCACACTCCTTTCGCCATTCATCACTCCTTTTTTAATGAAATGGCTGGGCGGACAATATATTGAAGTAAGCTTCTGGAACATGATGCTGGATATCCTAAATATGATAATACTTCCGATCGTGGCGGGATTTATTTTCAACCTTTTCTCCAAAGGAATTGGGACACGCGCTTCAAAAATATTGCAGATGTCTGTATATTTGATAGTTATCCTTTTAACAAACCTCGTCTACATGAAAGCGAAGCAGACTGGTTTTTCAGACTTTACTATTGTATTTGCCAAATCAATGTGCTGGTTTTTTTTCCTACCCATGCTTGGAGCTACATTGCTTAAGCATATTTTGAAAGGTAACGATCAGTGGATGGGTAAAATCCTCTCACTTATTTCGATGGTAGGAATCGCCATAATCATTACTATTATTACTGCAGCTGGCCGTGACAGCCTCCTGCAGGTAGGTGCTTTACTTATCCTTACCAGCCTTTTACATAATCTAGCCGGTTACACCCTTGGATATTCATTATCCTGGTTACTTCGAATGCCTGAAAAAGACCGACGTACCATAGCGTTTGAAGTCGGGATGCAAAACGGTGGATTGGCTTCCGGGCTCGCACTTCAGATGGGGAAGGTAGCTACGGTAGGCCTCGCCCCTGCCATATTCGGCCCATTAATGAATGTTACTGGCTCAGCGCTGGCCACCTGGTGGAGGAGTAAGGTGCCTAAAGATAAATAGGTGTAGGTGAAATTTGGAAACTGAGTGTAACTGTAACGAATTCAACTATTTATAAATCTTTGAATGTTAAGATATTTAACTTTTGATTATTTCCTTTCTTAGCATTTCAAGATGGCATTATGGTTATAAGTCTAACTCTTTTTGCAACTGAATACGACTTATAAATATTAATAATTATTGATTAATCAAGCACTTGATATATATATATAAATCTGGGATGCAGGGGTAAAATATATTTTCGAATTCCTTTTATTAAATTAATTTTGATAATGGTATCATATGGAAAATTATTAATAGTATCCATTTATTTATGAATTATTTTTCTAGAGATGAAT
>CAZKMG010000378.1:0-3929 GCA_964553465.1 uncultured Bacteroidaceae bacterium | reverse complement strand
TGTTCCACCGCCGTTCAGAAGTAATCATGGCAAAACATGAATTCCAGAATGTCGAGAAATATGCTGAAATTCTCAGGAATATTACTGACTTAGTAGCTCCACTACCCGGGGCTCCCATGGGGGATGCAAATGCAAAGGATGGACTGGAAGCTTCGCAAGCTGTAGATGTATATAATTACTTTAAGAACAAGTATGGGATTTGAAATTCTGTTATCATTTAAAAGAGTTTTATTCTTTTATAAATTATTATTATTTATTTTATTTTGAATTAAAATACTAAAAATTCAGGAGACCTAATGATGAAAATATTAAATATCTTATTTCAGCGTTTCGTTGTTTTATTCATTCTACTTTTTTTATTTTTTTGTAAAAGTACACTCATTACATTAGCACAGGTTACTATTGTGGTCAATCACGGCAAATTTGCGAGTGTTGAAGAAGCTGCCATCAGCGAGGAAAAGGTCAACTGGTCGGATGCCGACCTGACAGATGACCGGGCATGCACAGAATGTTTTGCTGCCACTGAACTTTCTTCCTTTCTTAAATTATGCACATCGCTTACGGCAAATGATATTCAATATTCATCTCCCGATAAGTTACCAGCAAAAGGAGACGTTTTTCTTCTTGGCAGCCGGGCTTCCAATCCTCTTATTTCATCAAAAATTCTTCCTGAAAGTCCTGAACTTAAAACCGACCAGTCGCTACGTGTTTATTCATACCGGGATAATAACCGTACCATCACCATCATTGAAGGAAAAGACAGGGTTGGGACTCTTTATGGGGTATATGCATATCTCGAGCAGCTTGGCTTCAGCTTTTACGGACTGGGGGAACAGGGTACAGTGTATCCGGCTAAGCTTATTGAATTGCCTCGGAAAATCGATGTTATACAGAATCCCTCCTTTCTCTCACGTGGTTTCATAGGTCTTGGAAACAGGGGAGATAAAGATATTTTTTACTGGATGGCACGAAACCGGATGAATTATTGCGATGAATCCGGAAAAGATACTCCTTTCCGCAAAAAATTGGGGATGGTACTCGCACGGGGAGGCCATGGAGTCCAGGGAAGTTATATTCCACCAAAGGGCGAATATCCATATAATCATCCCAAATTCCAGGGTGATGAAAACAAGCCTGATGATCCATATGCATCAAGTGATGAATATGTAGGTGATACCAATGGTGACGGCAAGCTCACTTATTTCGAAGCCCATCCTGAATGGTACAGTCTGCGAAAAGGGAAACGAAGTGACAATATCGGTGGCTATGGCGCAAATAATTATTGTACTTCTAATACAGACGCCTCTAAGGAGTTGGCCAAAAACCTGGTTCAGAGTCTGATTAACGGCCCATGGAAAAATGTGGATATTGCTAACTTCTGGATGCTGGATGTTGGAAACTGGTGTGAATGTGAAAATTGTCAGAAACAAGGAATTTATACTGACCGGCTTATGGACATTTTATATATTGTCCAGAAGGAATTGCAGGCTGCTCAGAAAGAGGGAAGGCTGAACCGTAAAGTACTTCTTTCAACACTTGCATATTGGGAAACTATACCTCCACCGGAGCGTCCATTACCAGCTGATTTTGATTATGATAACTTTTCTGTAATTTTCTTCCCTATTGAGCGCTGTTATGTTCATACTCTGGCTGATCCAGCATGTACCGAGATAAATCAGTTCCTGCTTGAGGGTTACCAGGGCTGGACAATGGGATCGGGTCGTAATTACAAAGGATCAATCATGATTGGAGAATACTATAATGTAAGCAGCTTTAAAATGTTCCCTATTGTGCTTACTTCTATCCTTGCAGCCGATATTCCTTGGTATTACAATACAGGCACAAGGCACCTGAATTATATGCATACACCAACCCATATTTGGGGTACCTGGACCTTAAACCAGTATCTCCTCGGTCGTCTTTTATGGAATGTCGATACAAATACTGATGCACTGCTTAATGAATTCTTTAGCAGGTATTATCCTACTACAACCGAACATGCACGAAATTTCTACCAGCATCTGGAAGTTGCTTCATCAAACCTGAAAGCCTTCAAACATTATGCCGGCAAGGACATCTATAAAATGAGAACCCGGCTGATGAGAGATACTATGGAGATATTCCCCCTCGATCACTTACATTATGAAACATATCATCCAGAAATAAACGATGGGCCGGATATTGTTGACATGATTGATGAACTTGGTATTGCCCGGAAAGAGATTAATGCAGCCATGCTGCAGTGTACGGATAAAACTGAACAGGCAAGGCTTATTGATGATGACCGTCGTTTTACCTATGGAGAAGCAATGGTTTATTTTTATTATCACCTTGTACGAACAGCTTTGTTCCACCGCCGTTCAGAAGTAATCATGGCAAAACATGAATTCCAGAATGTCGAGAAATATGCTGAAATTCTCAGGAATATTACTGACTTAGTAGCTCCACTACCCGGGGCTCCCATGGGGGATGCAAATGCAAAGGATGGACTGGAAGCTTCGCAAGCTGTAGATGTATATAATTACTTTAAGAACAAGTATGGGATTTGAAATTCTGTTATCATTTAAAAGAGTTTTATTCTTTTATAAATTATTATTATTTATTTTATTTTGAATTAAAATACTAAAAATTCAGGAGACCTAATGATGAAAATATTAAATATCTTATTTCAGCGTTTCGTTGTTTTATTCATTCTACTTTTTTTATTTTTTTGTAAAAGTACACTCATTACATTAGCACAGGTTACTATTGTGGTCAATCACGGCAAATTTGCGAGTGTTGAAGAAGCTGCCATCAGCGAGGAAAAGGTCAACTGGTCGGATGCCGACCTGACAGATGACCGGGCATGCACAGAATGTTTTGCTGCCACTGAACTTTCTTCCTTTCTTAAATTATGCACATCGCTTACGGCAAATGATATTCAATATTCATCTCCCGATAAGTTACCAGCAAAAGGAGACGTTTTTCTTCTTGGCAGCCGGGCTTCCAATCCTCTTATTTCATCAAAAATTCTTCCTGAAAGTCCTGAACTTAAAACCGACCAGTCGCTACGTGTTTATTCATACCGGGATAATAACCGTACCATCACCATCATTGAAGGAAAAGACAGGGTTGGGACTCTTTATGGGGTATATGCATATCTCGAGCAGCTTGGCTTCAGCTTTTACGGACTGGGGGAACAGGGTACAGTGTATCCGGCTAAGCTTATTGAATTGCCTCGGAAAATCGATGTTATACAGAATCCCTCCTTTCTCTCACGTGGTTTCATAGGTCTTGGAAACAGGGGAGATAAAGATATTTTTTACTGGATGGCACGAAACCGGATGAATTATTGCGATGAATCCGGAAAAGATACTCCTTTCCGCAAAAAATTGGGGATGGTACTCGCACGGGGAGGCCATGGAGTCCAGGGAAGTTATATTCCACCAAAGGGCGAATATCCATATAATCATCCCAAATTCCAGGGTGATGAAAACAAGCCTGATGATCCATATGCATCAAGTGATGAATATGTAGGTGATACCAATAGTGACGGTAAGCTCACTTATTTCGAAGCCCATCCTGAATGGTATGGATTGCGCAATGGAAAACGGAGTGCTAAAGCAGATGTTTCCCCAGGCGACAATTATTGCACTTCGAACAAAGATGCCAATAAAGAGCTTGCAAAGAACCTGGTTCAGAGTCTGATAAACGGATCATGGAAAACTGTAGATATTGTAAATTTCTGGATGCTTGATAACGGAAGATGGTGTGAATGTGACAACTGTAAAAAACAGGGAATTTTAAGTGACCGATTGATGGATGTAGCCTATATTGTCCAGAAGGAAATACAAAAAGCACAACAGGAAAAACGGTTAAACCGTAATGTTTTGCTGGCTACACTTGCTTATCATGAAACACTCCCGCCACCCGAACACCCTCTACCACCG
>CAZKMG010000377.1:0-3977 GCA_964553465.1 uncultured Bacteroidaceae bacterium | reverse complement strand
AGAAGGCTGTTTTCTGCTTTTGTCATATCCAAAAGTTTGTATCTGTTCAAATGAATGTACCTTATGAATGTTAAAATTTGCCGAGAATTCAAGACTGGTTCTGGTTCTTATTTCATGGGAATATTCAAAATGATTATATAAACTCCAGCTCATGCTTTCAGAATTGATCTCAGTCGTCATCACATCATCCTGCAACCGATTCCTCAGGACATACTGATTATCCATATAATTTAACCCTGAAAATAATTTGAGCTGGCCGGCAAATAAATATCTTTTATAGGACATTACTCCCCTGAACGTTTTTGCATTATCTTTATTAATGTTGTTTGCCAAGCCTTTTTCGCTTGTGGAGAGCTGAGGGATACTCCTTGAAGATTCCTGCGCCCAAAAACTAAAACTGATAAAATCCTTATCTGTTGGTCGGAAGTGTAACTCTTGCAAAATGCCATGCATTCCATACGCAGCATTCATATTTTTCATTACAGGATTATACTTTTTCCCTGTTTCAAGGTTTACAGAATCTACTATATCTGTATTTAAATATTTGTAATCATTAACCGAATGGCTGTAAAAAAATCTTGTCTGTGACTGAAAATGATCATTTCCGGCATTCACTCTTAAGTTTTCATCATGGCTGGTAAAAGAACCAAATCCTTGCTGGAAACTTCCCGAAAAGTGGTTATTCCAGACAGGATCAGTTGAAAGAGATATCAAACCTCCAAGTGCTCCTGATGTTTTTGAAATAGAACTGCTGCCATGGTACAATTCAATATGGTCAATAAAAGACATGGGAATTACTGAAAAATCAACCATTCCCAGCATGGGTGAATTAATTTCAATCCCATTCCACATCACCTTGGTATGTGAAGGTGCTGTCCCACGAAATGATGCTGATGCCATAGCGCCCCTTCCATAGGTTTTTATAAAAACATGTGTGTATTCAGATAACACTTCTGCAAGGCTGGTATTAAGTTTATCTGCAAGTTCAAGGCTATCCAGGCTAGTGATTTTAAGTCCTGTAGCCTGCCTTGGCCGCCCTGCATGTACTTCAACTTCAGATATCTTCAATGTATCACCTAATTTTTGGGAGAATAAAAGTGAGTTGACCTGCATGAATAAGAAGAGGAGAAGAATTACAGACCATATACTATTTACTTTCCTCATCAATGATTTTTAATTAATTTATTTTTAATTAGCCTGTCATTCATTCGTATTTCAAGAATATAGACTCCTGTTTCAAGCTTACTGACTGGTATAACATGGAAATTTTCTTCAGCCTGAAATTGATCACTTAAAACCAATTTCCCTTCCATGGAATAGATTTTAATATAAGTGGTACCAGGGTACCCTGCTTTAAGATAAACTTTATCATAACATGGATTTGGGTATACAATAATTGTATTCTCTTCCAAATCATAATTAGTAAGAGGATAGCTGATAACTATTTCGGTTGATTCACTGTAAGTATTGTCAATCCCGACATTATATCTGCCCCCATCATTAAATTTTAATGAAAATTTGCCAGTAAAATCTGAGACGAGAACGGCATTATCAGCAATTACATGTTCGTCGTTCACGGTAACTGTGGCATTTGGAATTAAATAAGGGCCGGATACTGAAAACCTGTTATTATCAATCTGAGACACATTTAATTGTCTGACAATAAATTCAATATTTTCTCCTGGAGAGGAAATTTGCTTCGAAGGAACAAGTTGAATCTGACTCCATGTTTTCCGGATATCCTCTACATGCCGGAATGTTATAATATCCTGGGGACGGACTTCAATGGTATCCCAAGCATTTGCGAAGACTTCGTCATTTACAATTGCTACCCATGCATTCGCATAAGCTTTGTCCCAATTCGCACCCCCCCAACCATAAGTGTATTCATAGTTTAAGGCTACCTGCCATAGGTAGAGGTTATTATCTCCCATACTATCCTGACGGAATTTGAATGTATTTGCTCCTGAGCTAAAGCCCTCATGAAGCAACACAGAAATCAGGACATCTGCGATACTAATGTAATTGCTTCCGGGAACAAATCCAGTTTCTTTCCTGTCAATATAAAGGGAAATGTCCTGTTTGTTCACAGTATAATTGTTTCTCGGTAAAATACAGTAGCTATCAATAATCATGGAAACGGATACTTCGAACGCATCCAAATTTTTTATTATTGAGATTTTCTGGCTTTTATTCAAGACGGGGAAACCGGGAAAATTAAAATCAATATAAGCCACCCCTAGATTGATTGCTTTGAGTGTGAGCTTTCCTTCTTCAGCGGAAATAATTTGCAGGTTATCACTCCCTGTCACGGAAATATCAGGATGAATTCCAGAGAGGCGGTCACCTGAATTATCAAGCACAGAGAAATTCAAAGTGAACATTTGATCAATTTTAACCAAACCTGGAATGTTCTCAATTCTGAATTCAACCGGTTCAGATATAGTAAGCTGTTTTTCACAAAGAATAATGTCAGTGTCGATTACCCTGGCATACAATATGGGTTGACCAGGTGAGTGGGTTATTAGAGTTGAATCATTTTTAATTTCAGCTAATAAAATGTCAGAAGAAATCCACTCAATGTGTTTCCCGTGAAGAAGTCTTCCCTTTTCAAAAAGAAGTGAACGCAGGTTCAAGGTGGAAGAAATTGATATTTTCTCAGGAAAGTTCAGGGGAATGATTAGGCCGGTTTGTCCCAGAATGGTTGGATTGGCCATTACATCAGCTATTCCACGGATTTCCGTGGAGATTTCTCCCAACCAGGAAGCATTAGCATTGACTCCAGTATATATCTTAATAAAATCAATACCGTCCAGATCCACATAATTACCAGCAGAATCAATTGCCCAGGAAATATCCACTGCATCTCCTCCAGAGCCCTCAATCACACCCAAAGTATAAGGATTATCGGGAAGGGTATAAATGGTACCTGAATTAACAGGTGTGTTATCTGCATACCCGAAAGCTGAAGGAAGTGAAACAATTGCAGCCTTTCTTGTTGTAACCTTTCCACTAAGAAGAGAGCCCCTAAAACAGAGGCTGTCATCATTAATTCCCTGAAAAATTGAATGTTCAGGATAATATGCCTGGTTATGAAAATCATTTTTGAAAATAAATCCTGTTTTTCCTGTATTGTCTTTCCATGGCACATCTGCTGCAATTATAGCCTGGGGATTATAATATGTAATTGAATAATTTTTCTCTAATAAGCCTGAAAAATGATCAGAACCTGCGATCTCATACCATGTATCATCTGGAATGCCATTGTTATTCTCATCTTTCATAATTCTGATGATTCCTTGTTCAGCATGTTCTGGTAATGCATTTCCGAACACAGTAAAATCAATTCCATATGGATTTAACGGATCATTCATGATCCTATGATCAAATCCAAAAATGATATATCCTCCGTAACTTCCTAAACTTAAAGCTGCACCCGGCTCATTAAGAATATCCAGAGTGGCGGATGGAGTACCTGTTGCAGGATCATTGATATACTGACCGGGAGCAGGAATATACTCAATAATCCTTGTTGCAAAAGGTATTGGCTGAGTGTACGATACAGCCACAAAAAAAATTAATACTGTCCACAAAATAACGGATCGCATCTGAATGTATTATTAAAAATCATTTCTACAATTGCACCTGGAACATTATAACCACGATCTAATAATAAGGATCGCTAGCTCGTAACGTCGTAACGTCGTGATGTGGTTACCTCGTTACCTTTTAAGTAATCCTGTAACCTCAATCCGCTTTCGATAAGTAAAAAATGATTTCAAATCTTGATCTGAATCATCCTCTGCTTTTTCGCCGAAAGCAAAAAAATAAATACTGGGTGTGGCAGTTCTTCTGGCTTGTCCAACTTTTTGAGCCTTCCCATCCTTCCCTGAATGTTAGTAACTTCAAGGATATTGAACAGTGGCAAAGAATTCAAAAAGCATACAATAAGGACTCACAGCTGCGGGAACAGCTCC
>CAZKMG010000376.1:1734-3986 GCA_964553465.1 uncultured Bacteroidaceae bacterium | reverse complement strand
TATAATCAAATATGTTCAGGTTCTTTTTAAATACAGAGTGGGATGAGTTGGCAGTAGGCAGTAGGCAGCCGGCAGTCGGTTTATAAATAAAGCGTGGGAACTCGACTCTTTAAGAATGATGAGCACCTTATAAAGGGTTATTTCAGAAGTACCGATTTATTGACTGTAGACTGTGGACTGCAGACTGCAGACTGCGAACTGCAGACTGCGGACTGAGGACTGAATGCCACAGGAAGTCGGCAGTAGGCAGCCGGCAGTCGGCAGTCGGTTTATAAATAAAGTGTGGGAACTCTACTCTTTAAGAATGATGAGCACCTTATTAAGGGTTATTTCATAACTACCGAATTACAGACTGGAGACTGTATACTGTAGACTGTATACTGTAGACTGTATACTGTGGACTGAATGCAATAGGCAGTCAGCAGTCGGCAGTCGGTTTATAAATAAAGCGTGGGAACTCTACTCTTTAAGAATGATAATAACATTTTAAAGGGGTATATTATAAGTATCTCTGTACCGTCTGCAGACTGGTGACTGTATACTGTAGACTGTATACTGTGGACTGCAGACTGAAGACTGGACATTGTGGACTGAGGACTTTATTATAGCGACATCAGAGATAAGCTCATAATAATTCTTAACTTCTGATTCACAAAAATAAATTTGGATTTTGAATCATGTATCCTAATAATTTACCAATTTCTTTGTTCTTTTCAATGTATTGAATGTATTTATCTTTCTCAAGGTATCCGCACTTATAAGAAAAATCTAACCACACTCTGGTTTCACTGGTTTCTGCATCAGCGTCTGTTAATTTACTAATAAAATGCCTGGGATATCTTCTTTTACGATAAGATTCTGCAATACATTGACAAACTGATCTTGATGAACGTCTGATTTGATCCGTTAAGGAATACATTTCCTCCTTTGGAAAATTTTTAGTAACATCAAAAATATCCATTGCCAAATTAAATGCTTCGTTATATACAATTAAGTCATTAAAACTACTCACTGCTTTTTTATCCTTAATGTGTTAATTTCTTAAAATATCAGTCTATTCATAGGTTTAATTTTATTGCTTTTAATTGATATAAAAACATATTTGGGAGATGTTTATTAGAAGCAATAGTATACAGACTGAGGACTGCAGACTGAGGACTGTGGACTGAATGCAATAGGCAGTAGGCAGTCGGCAGTCAGCAGCCGGCAGCCAGTTTATGGAAAAAGCCAGGAAACCCTGCTCTTTAAGAATGATGAACACCTTATTAAAGGTTATTTCATAACTATCGAATTACAGACTGCAGACTGAGCACTGAAATGTTTTGTTAATGAATCCGAAATATCATAGCATAGAATTATAGTACTTCAAAAATCTGTATAAATTTGTTTTACGAATTATTCATAAAATATTGCTAGTAATTCGTTAATATTATAAACTAAAATAAAAACAACTATGTTATTTAAGAAATTGTATTATCTCATATCAGTCTGTTTAATAATTATTTGTATTCCATCTAACATGAATGCGCAATCAGATCCGGTCAAGCGTCAAAAATATCTTCAGGATATTTTAAAAATAATTAATACCCGTTCAAACAGAAAGGGGTATAACAGTGCAATAACCGTTAAAGATAGCACCTGGCTTGAATGGCTTCAACGTACAGGCGAGATGCCGCCTGATTTTGATCAGTTGCCATCTATTCCTTTTTTACCGGATCCTCTCGTACTGAATGAAGGAGGTAAAAGAGTTCCAATACAAACCAAGGAACAATGGCAAAAAAAGAGGGAATTGATTAAGAAAGATTTTCAATACTGGATATCAGGTACTCCTCCTCCTGCCCCGAAAACTTTTCAAACGAAAATTCTGACAGACAGGATGGAAGGAGGAACACATATCCAACTTATTGAACTGAGATTCGGTCCGGAAAACAAAGCCCGTATGACACTCGAGTTGATGATTCCGGAAGGCAAAGGACCTTTTCCGGTGTACATGACACAATGGAATCATCGAAGCTGGACCCAACTTGCCGTCAGACGTGGATATATTGGATGTGTCTATGCTGCATCAGACGGGAATGATGATACCCAGGATTATCTGGCTTTATATCCTGAGTATGATTTCTCAAGACTAATGAGACGTGCATGGGGAGCATCGCGGGTGGTTGATTATTTATTTACAAGGAAAGAAGTTAACAAGGATCAGATTGCCCTCACCGGGCTCCGTCCCCCCGATTATATTCGCGTGAGCCCCG
>CAZKMG010000376.1:0-1724 GCA_964553465.1 uncultured Bacteroidaceae bacterium | reverse complement strand
CTATATGGGCCGCTGCTTTTGATGAACGTATATCTGCAGCAATACCGAGCAGTTGCGGCACAGGAGGCATCACTCCTTGGCGATACAGTGATCCGCAGTATTGCAATGAAACCTTGGATGCTATCTGTACTTCATTTCCTGACTGGTTCCATCCACGTCTCCGGTTTTTTTTCGGGCGTGAAGATAAATTACCCGTTGAGCAGAACCTGTTGATTTCATTAATTGCACCGAGAATTTTACTTGTGCATTATTCAGTCATGGAGTCTGAACATAATCCATGGGTCAATGAGCAGTGTTATCAATCTGTCAGAAAAGTCTATACTTTTCTGGGAGCTGAAGAAAATGCAGGTATTTTCCCACGTTTTGGCGAACATGCAATGTCTGCCCGCGACCTGGAGCGTTGTATTGATTTTCTTGATATCCGGTTCAAGCGTAAGAATATTCCATGGGAGAATAAACTCTATTGTGAATACTCTTATGAGGATTGGGCCAGGAAGCATAGCGCGGACAGCCTCGAGGCCCTTGAAATAAAAGCTGTTAAGCTTCAGCAAAAATATCCTGATATCAATACTTTTACCTCTCAGAAAAAGTTGATAAGGGATAACTTGACATGGATCCTGGGTAAAGAACCATCCGGAGTGAAACCAGGCAGGATTGTACCTTCCAGGCAGGGAGACTGGATGGATAATATCACAGGTCGTCCTGAAGTAGCAGGAGCATCTGTAATTCACATTGCCCCTTATAACGCAATGGGAGACCATTTAAGAGGTATGTTATATATTCCGGTTGATAATGCCGGAAACAAGATTGTAAAATCCAACGGGAAAATTCCTGCAGTGATCTTTCTTCATCAATATGCTTATGCGCATGGTTTTGCCGTAGGTTACAGTCAGACAGGATGGGATGGGAATGACCGTTTATTTAAGACACTAATCGACAAGGGGATTGCAGTGCTTGCCATAGATATGTATGGTTTTGGTACACGACTGGAGGAAGCTATGTATTTTTCAGAGCGCTTTCCTGAATGGTCTAAAATGGGCAAAATGATTACAGATGTGAAGTCCTGCGTTGATGCATTGGGATCCTTTAATTATATTGACCCTGAAAAAATTTTCCTCCTGGGTAATACCATTGGCGGGAGCGTAGGACTGATGGCTGCTGCACAAGATGAAAGGATAAGCGGTGTTGCAGTTGTTTCAGCTTTCTCTCCATGGAGGGACAGTAATTCTCAGTTAGAAAGCTTGAGGACATATTCACACCTGCATGGTTTTATTCCAAGGTTGGGTTTTTTCGCAGATAACCCGCAGGATGTCCCGGTTGATTTCGGAGAGATCATTTCATGTATCGCACCGAGACCATTAATGATTATCTCTCCTACTTTAGATAGATATACAAATCCTGAGGCTATTAAAAATACTATGAGAGCTATACAAAATGTATATGATTTATACGGCAAACCTGATCAACTCATTTTTCAGACCCCATTGGAGATAAACCGTATGACAGAAACAATGAATGGGGAAGTGGCGGATTTTTTTGAGGGCATTAAATAATTTAGTAATGACATAACGACGTGACGGCCTGACAAGGTAACGTGGTAACGTGGTAACGGGGTGACGAGGTAACGAGGTAACGACGTAACAAGGTAATGTCGTCACGGCCTCACGACATGTCTTGTCCTGAAATAGGTTTACAGAATTAGTAAACTAAAATCAGGATTATGA
>CAZKMG010000375.1:0-3992 GCA_964553465.1 uncultured Bacteroidaceae bacterium | reverse complement strand
AAATTTGTGAATACAGGTCTACAATTCTGTGGATTAATTATGGGAGACCATAGTAAATGTGGAATTAATACAATGTTCAATACAGGAACTATAGTTGGAGTAGCTTCAAATATTTTTGGCAGTGGATTTCCTAGAAATTTTATTCCATCGTTTAGCTGGGGAGGGCCGCATGGATTTGCAGTGTATTCAATCAATAAAGCATTTGAAGTGGCCGAAAAAGCGATGTTCCGCCGAAATATACCTTTTGATGAAAAAGAAAGATCGATCCTAACACAAGTATTTAAGTTAACCGAGAAATATAGAACCTGAATTGTGTACATTGAAATTTCATGAGCATCCTTGATTTTCACCTCTTTATTGTTTGAAAGCTTCGCTCCTATCGTGTTGTCTTACAAATAACAATCTATTTTTGCCTTCACTTATTCATATACATTCCAGTTAAAATAAATTTTTGGCATAAGTATTGATCAATTATCATTCCATAATTAATGTGCGGAAAATGGCAAATTAAAAGACAATTTGTCAGTTGAAAGAAAGATAATGATATGAAGAATAAGTATGAAATAAATATTAATGATTTCTTTAATTCAGAAAAACAAGAAAATGAAACAGAATATATTTCCTTGATTACCGATGAGGAGGAAGAAGATATATTAAACTTAAATATACCTGATGTACTCCCATTATTACCTCTTAGAAATACTGTTCTCTTTCCTGGGGTAGTGATCCCAATCACAGTAAGCAGGGAAAAATCACTTAAACTTATTAAAGAAGTTTATCAGAAAAATAAGATACTTGGAGCCATAGCTCAAAACGATTTAAATATTGAGGAACCTGTCCTGAAGGACCTCTATACGGTTGGGACTGTAGCTCAGATTTTGAAAATTCTTGAAATGCCTGATGGATCAACATCTGTCATAATTCAAGGAAAAAAAAGATTTGAAATCGTTGACATTGTTTCTGAAAAGCCATATTACATTGCCAGAATTCGTATTCTGAATGATAAAAAAACTGGTAACAATGACGAATTAAACGCAATCGTTGCTTCTTTAAAAGAACTTTCTCTTAAAATCATTAAGCTATCTTCAAATATCCCTCCTGAAGCTACTTTTGCGGTCAAGAATATCGAAAGTTCTTCCTTCCTCATAAATTTCCTTTCGTCCAACAATGACATGAATATGGCCGGAAAACAAAAGCTTCTTGAAATTGATGACTTGAAACAACGTGGAATTCATCTTCTGGAGTATCTCTCAAAGGAAGTACAGATGCTTGAACTGAAAAATGATATCCAATCGAAAGTCAGGCACGATCTTGATCAGCAGCAAAGAGAATTTCTTCTTCATCAGCAAATAAAAACCATCCAGAATGAGCTTGGGGGTAATCCAGTTGAAGAAGAAATTAATGAGTTCAAAGAAAAAGCCAAAAATAAAAAGTGGTCGAAGGAAGTGCTAGATGTTTTCGATAAGGAAGTTGAAAAATTACTTCGTTTAAATCCGGCTGCAGGTGAGTATTCTGTTCAGATAAATTATATTCAGACAATGATCGATTTGCCCTGGGATGAAGTAACCAAGGATAATTTCAACCTGAAAAGGGCACAAAAAATTCTTGACAGGGATCATTTTGGTTTAGATAAAGTAAAAGATAGGATAATCGAGCATCTTGCCGTTTTAAAACTGAAAGGTGATATGAAATCCCCTATTCTATGTCTTGTTGGACCTCCTGGAGTAGGGAAAACCTCCCTTGGAAAATCCATTGCTTCAGCACTTGATCGAAAATATGTGCGTGTTTCTCTCGGAGGGCTCCATGATGAAGCAGAAATCAGAGGTCATAGAAAAACATATATTGGAGCTATGCCCGGAAGAATTATCCAAAACCTCAAAAAAGTAAAATCATCCAATCCAGTTTTTGTACTTGATGAAATTGATAAAGTAGGCAGGGACTTTCATGGTGATCCAGCTTCAGCTTTGCTGGAAGTACTTGACCCTGAGCAGAATTCAACTTTTCACGACAATTATCTTGAATTAGATTATGATCTTTCAAGAGTCCTTTTTATTGCCACGGCTAACACTACTAGTACTGTAAATCCTGCCTTACTTGACAGGATGGAAATTATAGATATTACAGGGTATATTACTGAAGAAAAAATTGAAATCGCAAAAAAACATCTTATACCTAAACAGCTCATTGAACATGGTTTAAAAGAAAACAGTCTACGCTTCAGCAAACAAATTCTTGCATACCTGATAGATTCATTTACACGTGAGTCAGGAGTAAGACAACTTGATAAACAGTTGGCTAAAATTACAAGGATTATTGCTAAAAAGATTGCCCTTGATGAGCAGTATAATACTCACTTGAACCTTCAGGATATTAAAGAAATTCTTGGCCCCCCAAGGTTTCTTAAAGATAAATATGAAAATAACGATTTTGCAGGTGTAGTTACCGGTCTGGCGTGGACTGCTGTGGGTGGAGAAATTTTATTTGTTGAAGCCAGTCCAAGTAAAGGTTCAGGCAAACTCACCCTGACCGGGAATCTGGGTGATGTAATGAAAGAGTCCGCTGTCATTGCCCTGGAATATCTCAAAGCCCATTCCGATATCCTTGATTTGAATCCTGAAATTTTTGAAAAATGGAATGTGCATGTACATGTCCCTGAAGGTGCTATCCCAAAAGATGGGCCATCCGCAGGAATAACTATGGTCATCTCTCTTGCTTCTGCATTCACTCAGCGGAAAGTAAAACGAAATATAGCTATGACAGGAGAAATAACTCTTAGAGGTAAAGTATTACCTGTTGGTGGAATTAAAGAAAAAATGCTTGCTGCAAAAAGAGCTGGTATCAAGGATATTATACTTTCCCGGGAAAATTTAAAAGATGTCGAAGAAATTAAAGATATATACCGTGAGGGGCTTAACTTTCATTATGTAGATAATATTATGCAGGTACTCGAGCTTGCATTGCTAAAGGAAAAAGTTAAAAAACCTTTGAAAGTTGAATGAAATATTTAATAGCGATTCAAATATGTTTGGACTGAAAAAATATTTAAGCTGTAATTCATTATGTGCCCATTTTTAAGTTAAAAATGATACCCCGGTTAGCTATTTATTTTAAAACTGATCAATAATTAATATAAATAATTTTTCGACGCAATTATTTATTAATTTTACCTTATATTAGTTAATCACTTGTTTAAAATATTATGAAAATGGGTCATTCTTTATTCTGGGGATTACTACTCATCGTCTTGGGTTTAGCATTAATCTTGCGAATTGTTTTCAATATTGATTTCCCGATTTTAAAAATTTTTATCGCATTTGTTTTTATCTACTTTGGAATTAAAATCCTTTTTGGAAGTTTTGGAACTAATTTCAGCTTTCATAAAGGAGGGGAAAAAGATATTATTTTCGGTGAAAAAAAATTCTCCAATTTTGAAGAAAATGGAGAGTATAATACTGTATTTGGGAAAAGTACATTTGATTTCAGGGGCTATGACCTGAAAGGAGAAACTAAAAGGCTTAAATTAAGTACCGTTTTCGGGGGAACAGTAATAAAGCTTGATAAGGATCTACCGGTGCGAATCCGGGTAGAATCAGCTTTTGCCGGAGCGGATCTCCCTAATGGCAATTCTGCAGTATTTGGATCAACATCCTATGAAAGTCCTGGTTTTAATCCTGACCAACCATTTCTGGATTTAAAACTTGAAGTGGTATTCGGGGGAGTGGAAGTTAAGACCTATTAGAAAACTGGGTATCAAGAGAAGATTTTTCACTCATTTTAGCTTAATAGCTAATAAATACAAATTTAAATAAATGCCAGCACGATGGAAAGAATAGCCCTTTTCCCAGGATCTTTTGATCCTTTTACTATTGGACACGAATCGCTTGTTAAACGTGCTCTCCCTCTATTTGATAAGATAATTATTGCAATTGGATATAATTCCCAAAAAAAAACATTATTATCTGTTGAAAATCGCGAATCAATGATTAAGGATG
>CAZKMG010000374.1:0-3993 GCA_964553465.1 uncultured Bacteroidaceae bacterium | reverse complement strand
ATTCACTTTATTTTTTCCTTATTAACATGTACAGTTGATAAGGACTTATTTCTTAAATAGCATTATATTTACAAAGAATTAACTTTTATTTTCAGCCAACCTTTTTTCTACAAACATTAATTGTATAAACCTAATCGCACAGTGCGTTAAATAATTCATTCGGAACCATGAAAAGAATAATTTTATTTCAAATCATTTTCTTCTTTGTGGCATCAAATGCCCAACAATTTCCTGGTAACTTGATCCTGATCCCAGATATTCCAGAGTTTATTACCCTTAAATGTGATTTCCATATGCATACGGTTTTTAGTGATGGAAATGTTTGGCCTACTATCAGGATTGAAGAAGCGTGGCAGGAAGGACTTGATGCAATAGCTATCAGTGATCATATTGAATACCAGCCTCATAGAGATGATGTCAGCCAGAATCTAAACCGGTCATATGAACTGGCTAAACAAGTTGCAGATAAGGCAGGAATTCTTCTTATTAAAGCCCTTGAAATTACAAGACAAATGCCTCCAGGACACCTGAATGCCCTGTTTATAAATGAAGGAGATTCCTTAAAAAAAGCTGATTATGTTGATGTTTTAGAAGAAGCCAGGGAACAGGGTGCATTTGTATTTTGGAATCATCCAGGTTGGACAGCACAGGCTCCGGATGGGATCAAATGGTATGATGAGCACACCCGATTGCTTGAAAAAGGCCTTTTTCATGGAATAGAAGTTGTAAATAGCAATGAGTTTTATCCAGAAGCACTTGAGTGGTGTATAAAGAAAAATCTAACCATTATTGGGAATTCAGATATGCATGAGACGTTGGGATTATTTCTTATACAGAATAGAATATCACACCGCCCAATAACTTTAGTTTTCGCAAAAGAACGATCATTAGCCGGAATCAAAGAAGCATTATTTAACCATAGGACAGCAGTCTGGTATGATAATAAGGTAATCGGTTCAAACCTTTACCTTGAGCCATTGTTCAGGAATTCATTAAGCCAAAAAGTTATTTTCCGTAATGAGAAAATCCAACTTATAAAATTTACTAATCATTCAGATATTGAAATTTCAATAAAAATTAAGGGCAATGATCGTACCTATATTCTTCCTCCTAGAACAAATATAATTATTCAACTTTTACCCGATATAAAAAATTTCGAAGTAAACGTCACCAATTTTATAATTGGTAAAAACATGCATCTGACATCACTTCTGTCAGTTCAATAAAAATACAAATCTGCTGGTTAAGGAAAACTTATTTAAAATTACTTTTATGAATAATAGGAAGTTATTTTTCTTCATTTTTGCTATTGTTTGTTCCTGTAGTTTTTGTTCCTTTTTACCGGCACAATTTTCTTATCCTGACAGTGTGGTTAATATCTATAAACCTGTGAGTATTGAGAAGGTTTATATCCAGACTGATCGTGAATTCTATGCTTTGGGTGATACTTTATGGTACAAAGCCTATTCGGTTGACGGATTAAGCAACAAGCCTTTCGATACTGAACATAACCTGTCTGTTGAACTGGTTTCGTTATCCGGACAGGTAATAATTCATCAAAGGCATGTATTATTAGATGGTTATGCCTTCGGAGATTTCCAATTACCGGACACAATTCTTGCGGGTGCATATATTATAAGAGCTTTTACGCCCATCCAGGAGCGTATTGGAGAACAGGCTTTTTTCCATAAAATAATTAGATTGGAAAAAGTAATGAACTCTTTTGAACAGCAAAGTACATATCCCGATCAGGAGAATATGGAATTGGCTACCGATATATCTTTCCTTCCTGAAGGAGGGAATATGGTATATAATGTTGTTAATATTATAGCATTTAAATCTGTTTCTGAACATGGGAATGGTGTGGATATTAGGGGGAGGGTAATGGACGAAACCGGAAATACAGTGGTTGAATTTTCTTCGGTTTATCAAGGTATGGGGAAGTTTGAATTTGTTCCAAGAGTTGAACATGAATATTTTGTCAGTATAGACAAATACCCTGACTTTAGCTATAAGTTTACTGGGATAAAACAGGACGGGCTGATATTAAAAGTAGATAATTCCGATAGTGCGATTATTACTGTTTCGGTATTGCAGAATTCCGAAAAGATTACAGACAATAAAGTGATTTTAACAGCTATGTTTCGGGATGAATTTTTATTTTATGTACAGGTTGAATTAAATTCAGAACTAAAAGTCATCCGATTGGATAAATCCTTGTTTCCTTCCGGAATAGTGAAACTAACATTATTTAACCAGCATTTTGAACCAATCGCAGAAAGGTTAATTTTCAGGAATAATAATGATAGTCAACTGCCAGTAAGTATTAGTATGGATAAATCTGAATATTGTTCACGTCAGAAAGCTGTTCTTTCCATACATACAACACCTGATGGAGTTGATTCAGCTTATTGCCGTATGTCTGCTTCAGTTGTAAATACAGGCTATGTAGATGCAAAAGGATTGAGTCAGAATATCCTCAGTTACCTTCTTCTCGATTCTGAACTTAAGGGAAAAAATTTAATCACCGCCAAATTTTTTCAAAATTGACACATAATAAAATCCTCCGAAAAAGTTTGAATTACTGATGCTTACTCAGGGATGGAGAAAATATCTATGGGATGAATATCATACATTGAATCCATCATATGAGAATATTAAAAATCTCACTGGAATAGAAGTTTCAGGGATGGTTAAACGGTATGTGAGAAATAAACCTGTTCGTCAAGGCCAGGTTATTGTGATGATTTTTGATAAGGTGGTTTCAATTATTGAACTTAAAACTGATTTAGAAGGCAAATTCAACTCTGGTCCACTTTATATTACTGATTCGACAAACATTCTCGTTCAGGCAAAAAATGAAAAAGAAAAGAAATACACAGAAATCACTCTTGATTCTGTTATAACTGCAAAAGTGATTACAGTGGATTCAATTCTGCGAGACCTTTCACAACTCAGTATTCCCCTCAAATTTTTCAGATATAATTATTACCGGAGACATGCTCTAACAGAATACAATCAAAGAATGGGGATTTTGCTTGAACCTGTTACTGTTGTAGGAAAAAGATCAACAAGAAGTAATGAAAACAGGATTTATTCAGTTGCTGATAATACACTAAAAATCAGGGAGCAGGACTATTCTTATTCTGATGTTTTAAGTTATTTACAGGGACGAGTACCAGGCGTTAATGTTCAGGGTGACAATATTACAATTCGTGGTTTCAGTACTGCCGGAAGTGGAGGTGGCGCATTTATCATGATCGATGGTTTTCCCTATGGGAATGATGAGAATGCCATTGAATTACTTAAATCAATCCCAATGTCTAATATCGATAGGATAGATGTTCTCAAAAATATCAGTAATCTGTCATTATTTGGTTCAAGAGGTTCCGGTGGAGTAATTGCTGTTTATACAAAGCGAGGTGAAGTAGTTTTTTCAGACGCCATTCTTCCCGGGATTATTTCTTCGAGGATAAGAGGTTATTATAAAATGCGTCAATTTTACTCACCGGTATATAATGAAGAAAACTTGAGTCAGGAAAGACCTGATTACCGACCTACACTATTTTGGGACCCATTAATAAAAGTGGATGAAAAAGGTGATGCAAGACTTGAATTTTTTACATCTGATGAACTCTCCGATTATTTGGTGGTTATTGAGGGTATTACCAGTGATGGGCGAATTATTTTTAACACAACATCATTTCTTGTTGATACTATAAATCCGGACATTAAAAAAAATACCCCGTAAATTGTTAAAAGTATAAATCAACGTATAACTGGTAATCTGATTAAAAGCTATCATCATAAAATAAGTGAAAATTCTTAGTAAGGATTACACCTCTTTATTATCTGAATTATCATAATTCAGTTTAAGTTACTTTGATCATAAGTTAACAACAATTCACCAGTGAAATTAGCTCAATTATGGAAGAAAATTGTTAGAGAGTTTTCTTTAACAAAAAAAATTTAACTTTGTTCTACTTCATAAAA
>CAZKMG010000373.1:2583-3996 GCA_964553465.1 uncultured Bacteroidaceae bacterium | reverse complement strand
CATGCTGTTTCTGAACGTTGCAATAACCTGAAGAAATAATATGCATAAATGGCATCTTGATCCTCATTAGTAACCATATTAAATGCAAATCGAAGATTGTTTGGTATATAACTTTGCAACCTTGACGTCCGGGGCATTATCCCTTCATTCATGGAAAGAAAAATAAGATGTTTAAAATCTAAAAGTCTTGTTTCAAGAATTCCCATTACTTGAAGTCCCGACAGGGGTTCTCCTTCGAAAGGAATCCTCTCAGACATGATGATATTTCTGAAAATACCGGAAAAAGTTTCAATAGAAGTTTCAGCTAAATATTTTTTGAATATTGCCTTAAGTTTATTAAGTCTGAGAAGTATAAAATTAATATATTCCTTTTCAATTTGACTGCTAATCTCAGTTTCTCCAAGATATAAAATATCCAACATTTTACTCAACAAAAATATCAGATAATCAATTAACTGATCAATATGACTAGTTTTAATAAATATTTTTTCAAGTAATCCTTTGCCTTGGAAAAGTGAAGGCTCAACATAAATCATATTTTTTTCATTAATAAGGCGAATAAGTTCGCCAGAATCACTTTCAAATAGTGTCCTGATATATTGATGATTTAAAATTGCAAGTATATCCTTGTAATAGAATTTATTTTGCCTTTTACCTGATTGTCTGGATAACTTTTTTTGCATAACCAATAAAAGATCAATAAAACTGTAAACAGGGGTAAAATTCAAGGGATATCCCATTGTTATATTGACATCTTTAATAGTTGATGGAAGAGAATAAAGAACCGGTATTAATAAATTTTCATCACATAGGATCAATGCTGTATTATTAAACTCTGAATAATCAGCCAGGTTATTGTTTTCCAGTACCTTATAAATGAATTTAGCCTGGGTAATGTCAGAAGGCATTTCATATATTGTTATTTTCTGAGAGTTAAAATTTGAATATGTTTCAGGTAATTCAGCACCAGGAAATTCCTTAATATTCTTCCTTAGAAATTCTCCGGCTTCTTTTGATGAGTTTTCAACATAGTACTTGTCATAATCCCAGTAAAAGTCCCCTATTCCAGAGTCCCTAAAATATCTAAAAAGAGTTTTTTCAGCCTCGTTTAATGCATTAAATCCAGCTATCACAATCTTTTTCCAATAAAATTCGGGGTAATTATATTGTAAAATTTTCATTGCAACATCACGATAAATCATTCCTTCATATCCCATGGAATTGTTCCTAAGTTTTTTATTCAGCTTAGCATAAACAGGATTCAGAAGGCCCCAGAATGTGAGAAATTTTAATTTATGTTCAGAAGAACTAATTTCAGAGAAAGAACTCCAGAACTTGATGATAGTTTCTTTTTGTTCCGGGGTCAAAAAATCAAATACAGTATCAATCTCTTTCAGATCTGAAAGATTACGA
>CAZKMG010000373.1:0-2573 GCA_964553465.1 uncultured Bacteroidaceae bacterium | reverse complement strand
TTTCTGCATTTATCAATGATTTATCAAGATCGTCAAAATCACGAAGCATAGTTTCTCCCCAATGATAAAATTCATCGAAATTTTCAGCTTTGTCAACAAGCATTGAATAGGATTCATAAATTTCAAATATAAGAGTAACAGGATCAGCAAGGTACAAGCCAGACAGCTCCCCCATTAATTCATTAATTGTGTAAATTCTTGGACTCCATATCGTGCCACATGCAACTTCAGAAAGATATTTACGAAAAAATAATCCTGCTCTACGGTTTGGAAATACAATACATATATCATGGATTTTACTCCCATATTTATCGAAAAGACTTCTGGCCAGAGTATGTAGAAATGGTTTCAACTATATAATTGAGATTTATTGTAACTTAAAAGTAATTCAACAGTAATAATTTATATTAATTTCATATTGTTAATACATCATTTATTTTTTTGATATTTCAAGAAATAAATAATTTACCCTGCCAAGCATCTTTCTCTTCCAAAATTTTCTCAAACTTCAGAAGAATCTGGTCATAACGCAATCCCCAGGAAGGATTTAAGTTATATCTAGGAGATGCTTCGCCTGCAATTCTTTCTACATAAAAATCAGGGTTTAACAAACATATAACCTGAGTCATCAAATCCAAATAATCGATCAGGTTGAAAATCCTAAACCGTGCGGGATTTCGCTTGAAATCTTCAGCAATCTTTGTACCCTCAATAATCTGTAATTGATGAAATTTTATCGTATTCAGAGGAAGTGCAGATACAGTTCGAACAGTTTTTAAAACATCTGCTTCATTTTCACCGGGTAGACCAATTATCATATGCCCGCCAGTTTTTATTCTCCTTGAGTGTGATTTTTCAATGGCATCGACGGTTGTTTCAAAGCTATGGCCTCTATTAATCTTCCTCAGGGTTTTATTATGGCAAGATTCAATCCCAAATTCCAAAATCAGGTATGTCTTTTCACTCAATTGAGCAAGATAATCCAGAAGCTCGTCATTCACACAATCAGGCCTGGTCCCAATAACAAGACCCATTATTCCAGGAAAAGATAAAGCTTCTTCATAAAGGCTTTTTAATCTTTCTAAAGGAGCATAGGTATTTGAGTATGCTTGAAAATATGCTAGGTAACCTATAGCTCGACGATAGCGGATACGATGAAATTCGATTCCCTCGCTTAATTGCTGACTGATTGTTTTTTCAGGTTTACAATAGGAAGGATTAAATGCAGCATTATTACAGAAAGTACAACCGCCCGTTCCTTTTGACCCATCTCGATTTGGGCATGTAAATCCCGCATCAATAGCCAGTTTCTGAACTCTACCTCCAAAATTTATCCTAAAATATTCAGAATATAACTTAATTCGCTTTTGATTCCCTTTCAAATTACTATTTTTCATTATTCACTTCTTCAACTTTTCCAAGGATTATATACCAAATATAACCTTTAACGTTTTCCCATCCCATATCCTGAATACATTTAATATATTGTCTAACTTGAGATTTATACGCGGACTTGATTTCCTGACCAAATTTAAAATCGATCACCACGGCCGAATTATCTTTTAACATAACCCTGTCGGGTCGGTATTCACCTTCAGGTGTGAGAATATCCCGTTCCGCAAATATTTTCCATCCTGGTTGGAACATTTCGGCCGGCATAGCTTTATTAAACCCTGCAAAAAAAGCATTTTCAATCTCATATTTTTGACTTGAATCAATTTTACCTTCTTTAAATGCTCGTTCAATTGATATGGGTAGCTCTTCCTTTTTAATGACACGTGAGAGAATTTCATGCATTATTATTCCATAATCTATGCTTCCTAATCCCACATCCATAAGATAGTTCATCCCTTCAATACGAATCTTCAAAGTATGTGAGAATGGATTAACCGGGTATTGTTTGAATAAATCCGATTGAGTAAGTTCTGTCTGATCAGAAAAAACTATTTCATTTGAACCAAATTCGTAATTACGTATTCCATTTATATTATCTTGATTACACTTTATTTTAAATGATTTCAGATTATCTTCCATTACTTTAAACAAAAGATCTCCAACATGTTTAATCTTAAATATACCTTCTTTACTTTTTGACGGAGTTGAAAATATATAGAGCTCCTTTTTTGCACGAGTAAGAGCAACATATAATAGGTTTATATTATCCACATATGCGTGGAGCTGTTCATTCAGGTATTCATTTTTAAAGTAAGTTTTTGAAAGCCTAGTTGAATAACTAACAGGAACAAATGGGAGAAAATCAAAGGGATGAGTTTTAGTTTCGCACCATAAAACATTGTTCTTGTTTCTAGTATCATGATCCAGGAACCAGTCGCAAAATGGAATGATCACGATGTTAAATTCTAATCCTTTTGCTTTATGGATAGTCATTATACGGATTGCATCCTGTTGTTCAGAAATATTCAGTGTTTCCTTACTACCTGTCTCATCCCAGAATTTGATAAATGAGGAAGGATCGGAAGTTTCCTTTTCCATAAAATTAAGAACAACGTCCTGAAACGCCTGGATATATGGAAGGTCTCCTATATTTTCATTCAGATGTAAATAAAGAATTA
>CAZKMG010000372.1:0-4007 GCA_964553465.1 uncultured Bacteroidaceae bacterium | reverse complement strand
GCTCGTTCAACAGCCTGGAGAACGTGGAGAGGGCCCTGCAGAAGGTCGCATCGGCTCTCGAATAGAGCCCCGCTCTTGAGTTTTATGAGGTCTTTAAAGCGTTTATAGACATTGATGGCTTGATTGAAGCCCGTATTCGCTCGTTGAATTCTTCTCAATCAAATAAGCTGTATATCTATTTTTCTTCCACATTCAGCTTGAACATCAAATCTACAGCCGCTGCCTCCGGCAAAGGGACCCGGGAGGCAAGTTTATCCGTTGAGCGGGCGTCCATCTTGATCTTCTCCCCCATAACAACCTTGAACCATCGCTCGCGATCCATCACGACACGATACATCTTCTCGTCTTGGGTTTCCGCGATAAAAGGGAGGTAGATCCGCAAAGGATTGCCGCAACGTTGGATTTTGGCGCCGATACGATCGACACGCCCGGTGCGTTGTTCCAGAGTACTGGGATTCCAGCATAGATCGTGGTGAATGACGTGTCGGCAGTTGAGATGCAGGTCCACTCCCTCAGCCATCACGCTGCTGGCTATGAGGATTTCAGGGAAAAAAGGAGTATTAAAGGTAAGCATCAGTTTTTGTCGAGTGTCCGCTCTGGTAATGCCATTCGCCAGGCGGACATTCGGCAGTAAGCGTTCGGTTCGCAGCCTCGAGCCCTGTTCCAGCTCGTCTTCGCTGTAGGTAGCGATCACATCACGGCCGGCGATCGAGCCGGTTTGTATGGCATCGAGTGCCTGTATATAGCTCCATCGTTCTTCGTCCCCGCACCGGGTAGTGAGGAACTGAAAGAAGTTATCGATTACATCTCTGAGAGCAAGACCGGATTTGTCCATCGCGCTGAAGGCGTTGTGTACGGCGTCTTTATCCATCTTTTTTTCATCAAGTGGAAAATACCTCACCAAAAAACTGGGCGTACGGATATAACGCCTTACAATATCGGTAATCTTTTCACCGTTTTCCTTGAGTTCCCTATATTTTTCCAAAAGTTCATGAATATACTCATCGCAGTATTTTCGGATCGAGGTATCCGCGTCGAAGAATTTTTTGCCGAGCTGATCCAGGTATCCGAACAGCTCGACATCACTGTCGCGTCGCTTATCGATCCCTATCCGTTCAATCTCCCGTCGAATCGCTTCCGAGATATGTTGCCGCAGCGCTCTTCCGGTGGCGATGTAATGACAAAACACTAACCGCTATTTCTCATACGCCTATAGTAAAAAGCCTTTCTCCCCGGTATAATTAGTTTCACCACAACAAATTACACCAAAAAGAGAAAGGCTCAGTATGCAAACACAGTGTAATCCCAAACAACTTTATTTTCAAGAGCTGGGACCGCGTAAAGTGGTCGGTAGTTTCGACGGAGGAACCATAACCTCGGATGCCGGCGCGCTGCTTCTGCGGGAGGTGGATCGGGCGAACAATTTCTTCGAACAGTTTTCATCCTGTTTTACCGATTATCGGGATCAGCGATTTGTGGAGCATTCGGTTACTGAGCTGGTGGCGCAGCGCACCGTTGGGTTGTGCCTGGGCTACGAGGATCTGAACGATCACGATGAGCTGCGTCGTGATCCGGTATTGGCCACGGTATGCGGGAAGCTGGATCCTACAGGAGCCGGGCGACGCAACGAGCGGGACCGAGGAATCCCTTTGGCCGGCAAAAGCACGCTTAACCGGCTTGAGACCTTCGGGGTGGGAGATGCGGAGAATAAGAAGAACAAGAAGATCTGTTACAGCGAGGAGAAGATAGACGAGTTTTTCGTGGATGTGTTTTTAAATAGTTACCGCAGGGTTCCGCAAGAGATCATTCTGGATCTGGATGCCACCGACGACCCTTTGCACGGGAATCAGCAGGGGAGGTATTTTCACGGGTATTACGACTGCTACTGTTACCTTCCGCTGTATGTGTTCTGCGGGGATCGGCTTTTGTATACGAAGCTAAAGACGGCGAATCTGGATCCCGGAAACGAATCGCTTCCGGATGTGCAGTGGCTTGTGGAGCGGATTCGAGCTCGGTGGCCTGATGTGCGGATCATATTACGTGGGGACAGCGGGTTCTGCCGGGATGATCTTATGAGCTGGTGTGAGGACAGCGGGGTATTGTATCTCTTTGGCATGGCGAAAAATAGCCGGCTTTTGAAACGTATTAGCCGGGAGATGAAGAAAGCCCGCAGGCGCTACCACGAGAAGCGTCTGTCCCAGAGGATCTACAAGGATTTTGCCTACCGAACACAGAACAGCTGGTCTCGGCGCCGCCGATTGATCGGGAAGGCGGAGTATCTGGCCAAGGGAGAGAACCCGCGCTTTGTGGCGACCAATCTTGGTCGTGAAGAGATCCCAGCCCAGGCGCTCTACGAAGAGGTGTATTGTGCCCGGGGGGATATGGAGAACCGTATCAAGGAGCAGCAGCTGTATCTGTTCGCCGACCGTACCTCCTCGGCAACGATGCGGGCGAACCAGTTGCGGATGTACTTTTCTTCCCTGGCCTACGTGCTTTTAAGTGAGCTGAGAAGGCGGGCTCTGCCGGGCACTCAGTTCGCCAAGGCTCAGTGCCACACCATTCGGCTGAAACTCCTTAACCCGTATATTTCATACGCCTATAGTAAAAAGCCTTTCTCTCCGGTATAATTAGTTTCACCACAACAAATTACACCAAAAAGAGAAAGGCTCAGTATGCAAACACAGTGTAATCCCAAACAACTTTATTTTCAAGAGCTGGGACCGCGTAAAGTGGTCGGTAGTTTCGACGGAGGAACCATAACCTCGGATGCCGGCGCGCTGCTTCTGCGGGAGGTGGATCGGGCGAACAATTTCTTCGAACAGTTTTCATCCTGTTTTACCGATTATCGGGATCAGCGATTTGTGGAGCATTCGGTTACTGAGCTGGTGGCGCAGCGCACCGTTGGGTTGTGCCTGGGCTACGAGGATCTGAACGATCACGATGAGCTGCGTCGTGATCCGGTATTGGCCACGGTATGCGGGAAGCTGGATCCTACAGGAGCCGGGCGACGCAACGAGCGGGACCGAGGAATCCCTTTGGCCGGCAAAAGCACGCTTAACCGGCTTGAGACCTTCGGGGTGGGAGATGCGGAGAATAAGAAGAACAAGAAGATCTGTTACAGCGAGGAGAAGATAGACGAGTTTTTCGTGGATGTGTTTTTAAATAGTTACCGCAGGGTTCCGCAAGAGATCATTCTGGATCTGGATGCCACCGACGACCCTTTGCACGGGAATCAGCAGGGGAGGTATTTTCACGGGTATTACGACTGCTACTGTTACCTTCCGCTGTATGTGTTCTGCGGGGATCGGCTTTTGTATACGAAGCTAAAGACGGCGAATCTGGATCCCGGAAACGAATCGCTTCCGGATGTGCAGTGGCTTGTGGAGCGGATTCGAGCTCGGTGGCCTGATGTGCGGATCATATTACGTGGGGACAGCGGGTTCTGCCGGGATGATCTTATGAGCTGGTGTGAGGACAGCGGGGTATTGTATCTCTTTGGCATGGCGAAAAATAGCCGGCTTTTGAAACGTATTAGCCGGGAGATGAAGAAAGCCCGCAGGCGCTACCACGAGAAGCGTCTGTCCCAGAGGATCTACAAGGATTTTGCCTACCGAACACAGAACAGCTGGTCTCGGCGCCGCCGATTGATCGGGAAGGCGGAGTATCTGGCCAAGGGAGAGAACCCGCGCTTTGTGGCGACCAATCTTGGTCGTGAAGAGATCCCAGCCCAGGCGCTCTACGAAGAGGTGTATTGTGCCCGGGGGGATATGGAGAACCGTATCAAGGAGCAGCAGCTGTATCTGTTCGCCGACCGTACCTCCTCGGCAACGATGCGGGCGAACCAGTTGCGGATGTACTTTTCTTCCCTGGCCTACGTGCTTTTAAGTGAGCTGAGAAGGCGGGCTCTGCCGGGCACTCAGTTCGCCAAGGCTCAGTGCCACACCATTCGGCTGAAACTCCTTAAGATCGGGGCGCAGGTACGGGTCAGCGTACGCCGCGTGAGTGTG
>CAZKMG010000371.1:0-4025 GCA_964553465.1 uncultured Bacteroidaceae bacterium | reverse complement strand
GAATATATTATTGAGGATATTACTGTTTCAGGTATAGAATTCATTCAAAAAGAAATACTTGTGAGTATGTCAGGTTTAAGTAAAGGACAGAAAATTGTTTTACCTGGGGATGAAATAACTAAAGTGGTTCAAAAATTCTGGAACCAGGGACTTTTTTCAGATATTAAAATATCTGCCACCAAGATTGAACAGGGTAAAGTCTGGCTTGATATTTATCTCAAGGAAAGACCTCGTATGTCTAAACTTGATATCACAGGACTTCGTAAAACGGAGGTCGATGATTTAAAAGAAAAACTGAGCCTTAAAGTGGGAGGACAAGTTACAGATGATGTTCTAAATACAGTAAAAAGAGTTATTCGTTTGCATTTTATTGAAAAAGGTTTTCTAAATACTGACATAAAAATTATTCAAAAACCAGATACCTTAAGACCTAATATGGTTCAACTCGAAATTAAGGTGGACAAAAATGACCGGGTTAAGATTGCCCATATAATTGTTTCAGGAAATAAAGCCTATTCAGTTAAAAAAATACGCAGAGTTTTGAAAAAAACTAAGCAACGGGATCTAAATATTTTCAAAGGTTCAAAGCTTATCAAAAAAGAATTTAAAGAGGATAAAGAGAAACTTATTGCGTTTTATAATGAAAATGGATACCGTGACTTTAAGATATTGTCTGACTCAATAGCTATTATATCTGATGACAGGATAAACCTGTATATAAATATTGAGGAAGGCCCAAAGTATTATTTTGGGAATATTACATGGATAGGAAATACACTTTACCCTTCTGAACTATTGTCGAAGGTCCTGGAAATTAAAAAAGGAGATGTTTTTGATCAGAAGAGATTTAATAAAAGATTAACTGATGATGAAGATGCAGTTCATTCATTATATCTTGACCATGGCTATCTTTTTTCTGATATTGAACCTGTCGAACTTAGTATTGAGAATGATACTATTAATTTTGAGATGAGGATTTATGAGGGTAAACAGGCCACAATAAACAGAATAATTATTGAAGGGAATGAGGTCACAAATGAACATGTTATACGAAGGGAAATAAAAACAAATCCAGGTGATTTATTCAGTAAGGAAGCCATTATTCGGACTGTGAGGGAGCTTGCACAATTGGGGCACTTTGATCCTGAACAGATCACACCTGATGCCATTCCGGATGCGGATAATGGTACTGTGGATATTAAGTATAAACTTGTTGAAAAGTCAAATAACCAGTTCGAAGTTTCAGGGGGATGGGGATATAATAGTCTAATTGGTACAGTAGGTCTAAGGTTCTCAAATTTTTCTGCAAGAAATATCTTCAATGGGAAATCATGGAAACCAATTCCGACTGGAGACGGACAGACAGTGAGCATCCGAGCACAATCGAACGGAAAGTATTATCAATCATATAACCTTTCTTTTATTGAACCTTGGTTTGGGGGTAAAAAACCAAATTCATTCAGTATAACATTTTACCATAGTAAGATGTCTAAATTTGGCTACACCAGTTACTATTACCCAGATCTGGCAGGAGATGATGGATCTATGAAAATTTCAGGAGCTTCTCTTGGTCTGGGGAGAAGATTACCCTGGCCCGATGATTATTTCACCCTGTTGAATGAAATTACTTATCAACGTTATAACCTGGATAATTATTTCGGATATTTTCTATTCGGAGAAGGGATATCAAATAATTTTAGCATTTCAACAACATTTGGAAGAAATTCGATTGATAACCCGATATACACAAGAAGAGGCTCTTCATTTAGTCTAAGTTTGCAATTAACTCCACCATATTCTCTTATAAGCGGTAAAGATTTTTCTCAAGTACCTGCAAAAGAGTTATATAAGTGGATTGAATATCATAAATGGAAATTTTTAGCTGATTGGTATACTACTTTGGCAGGGAAATTGGTATTATATTCCAGGGCACATTTTGGTTATAAAGGATTTTATAACAAGCAAATTGGTCCCGCACCATTTGAAGGCTTTGATCTTGGAGGGGATGGTTTAACCGGATACAATCTTTATGGATATGAGACCATTGCACTTCGTGGGTATCAGAATAGTTCTTTGACACCCAGAGTAAACGGACAAAAATCTGGTAATGTTTACGAAAAACTTACAGTGGAATTACGTTATCCATTCTCGCTTAATCCACAGGCAACAATTTTTGGTCTCGTTTTTGTAGAGGCAGGAAACGCATGGTACTCTATTAATGAATATAATCCCTTCCTGATAAAACGATCCGCAGGTGTGGGAATAAGAGCTTTCCTGCCTATGTTTGGGATGCTCGGGATAGACTGGGGATATGGATTTGATGACATTCCGGGACAGATTGATGCAAACCATGGTCAGTTCCATTTCACACTTGGACAACAGTTTTAAATGATTATATAATAAAATTAATGAAGTATGAAACGAGCATGAATTTAACATGCTTAAATTCACAAGAAAGCATGTTTAAATTCATCGCGAGTTCCATGTGACCATAAAAAATAAAAATTTAAACACATGAAAAAGATAGTAATAGTATTCGTTATGACCATCCTGACAACCGGGATAGGATTTACACAGAAATTTGCTTTTGTCGATACAGATTATATTCTCGACAGAATTCCAACATATAAATCAGCTTTGGAACAATTAGATAAAATTTCTGCAGATTACCAAAAGGAAATTGAAGATATGTACTCTCAGGTAGACCAACTTTATAAAGCTTATCAGAAAGAAAAAGTACTTTTAACAGAAGAACAGAAAACAAATAAAGAAGATGCTATTGTTGCAAAAGAAAAGGATATAAAAGAGTTACAAAAAAAATATTTTGGATCTGATGGGGCAGTTTTTCAAAAGCGGCAAGAATTGGTTAAACCTATTCAGGATGAAGTATATAAAGCTGTGAAAGAACTTGCACTTGAAGGTGGATATGCCGTAATTTTTGATACTGCAGCAGGTGCTGGTATATTATACGAGAATCCCAAGTATAATATGAGTGATGATGTTTTGACAAAATTAGGTTATAAGAATTAATTATTTACTTTTGTAAAAATTTTAAAAAATAGATAATGAAAAAATCTCTGATCTTGTTAACTTTTCTGGCTGTTATGATGCCTTTTTCGGTTTTAAGCGCACAGAATCATAAGTTCGGGCACTTGAACTCACAAACTGTTATTGTGTTGATGCCAGAGTATAAAAAGGCTTTGGATAGCCTCCAGAAAACGAATGAGAAGTATTCTTCACAGGAGAAAGCTTTACAGGAAGAAATACAACGAAAGTATTCTGATCTGATGGAAAAGCAAAACACATTAGAAACACTCATTCTTCAAAGCAGGTATTCCGAACTGCAAAATATGCAGGCAAACCTCGAGCAATTTCAGCAGCTTGCGAGCGAAAAACTTCAGAAACTTCAGACAGATCTCTTAAATTCCGTTATTAATAAACTAAATGATACAGTGAAAAAAATAGCTGTTGAATTAGATCTTACATATGTATTCGATACTAGTAGCAGAAATCCTATGTATGCTTCGGAGAAAAGCATTGATATTGCCCCGATGGTAAAAGAGAAACTGAAGTTATAATTTAAATAATCAATAATATTCGAAGACCATTTTGATCTTTTCAGGATGGTCTTTCATATTTAAAATTCTGAGGGGATATGTCAAATTCTCCTATTGGGCTATTCGATTCAGGGGTTGGGGGTCTCACAGTAGCACATGCTATAAGAGAAATCCTACCTGGGGAAGAGATGATTTATTTTGGGGATATTGCTCACCTTCCCTATGGAGATAAGTCAAAAAAGACCATCATTCAATATTCTCTTTCAATATCAGATTTTCTCCTTTCCAAAAATTGTAAAGTAATATTAATTGCTTGCAACTCTGCTTCTTCTAATGCATTTACCGAGGTAAAGGAACATGTTGGTAATCGTGCAATTGTAATGAATGTTATTGATCCGGTGATTGATTACATTTCGGATGATGCTGAAATAAAAAATGTTGGAGTTATTGGAACTAAAGCTACTATTA
>CAZKMG010000370.1:0-4042 GCA_964553465.1 uncultured Bacteroidaceae bacterium | reverse complement strand
TTAAAATATCGTTTTTCGTTACTAATTTACCTACAGCAAAATTTGAATCTTTTTTATCTCCTTTATGTAAGACAGAAAAAGAAGATGGAGGGTACTTTTTAAAGAAATCTCTTAGAATTTCAGTAGCCTGTGTTTTGCTTACCCTGTAATCGACTCCTAATATGGTTAATAAAAACCTTTCATTAAATTGAAGGGATAATTCATCAGGATTGCCAGTCTGAAATCCATGAATTAGTTGTGCAGGTAAATCCTGTGAATTCACATGAATGAAACTGAACATCAAGCATATTAAAAGCAGCAAAAAAAAATTCACACTCTTCATAGTTACTTTTTTTAATCAAATGTTGACATGATTAATTCATGATTTTTTAAATAAGTTTGTATGAAGCAATACAAGCATCGGGCCAAATATAATAATTGTTGCAAGTTAATAAATTTATTAGAACTGAATACATTTGAAACATATGAAAATCTCTTTAATTCAGACAGGTAAAACACGTTCAGAATATCTTAAGGAAGGGATAAAAGAATATCAAAAAAGACTTAAAAAGTATCTAAATATTGAAGAATTTACAATTCCTGACCTTAAAAATACAAAAAATCTTCCGGTAGAGATTATTAAGACCAGGGAAGGAAATATGATATTAAAAAACTGTAAAACTACTGATTTTGTTATTCTTTTGGACGAAAACGGTAAAAGTATGTCTTCTGTTGAATGGGCGGATTTTCTTAAGAGGAAAATGGATATTGGCAAGGATGTTGTGATGATCACTGGAGGAGCATTTGGTTTCTCAAAAGAAGTTTATGCCAGGGCAGATGGAATAATTTCCTTATCGAAAATGACATTCTCTCATCAATTGATCAGGTTAATACTTGCCGAACAATTGTACCGGGCAATGACCATCATCAAAGGAGATCCTTATCATCATAGTTGAATAAGTCAAAATTGGTTAACTTAGCATTATTTTAAATTTTATGATCAGGAACAGGTTCAAGCTAATACTATTCAGGCTTAGATGGCTTTTCATTCTAATAATTATTTTCCTTAGTATATCTATATACCTTGAAAAGAAATCGGGAAATACATTATATTCGAAAGAGGATACTAAAGCTTTCCAGGATGTTCTCAAGGAAAAAGAAAATGATATAGATAGATTACTGGAAGAAACTATATTACAAGCTAGTTTACTTTCTGATTATGAATTTTTTTCAGAGTATAGTAATAAATTTTCCGGATTGCTCAATGAGAAAGGAATGGGCATATTTGTTTACAAAAGTGATTCACTGGTATTCTGGAGTGATAATGCTATCTCTGTTCCCCTCGATTTTGCATATTTCCCTTCCAGTAATGTAATACGCATTTCAAACGCTTATTTCGTAAGGAGGGAGATAGTAGAAAAAACCATAAGGGTTTTAGGCCTTATACTTATTAAAAGGGATTATCCCTATGAAAATCGTTTTTTAAGAAGTGGATTCCAGGAAGATTTTAATTTTTCAAAGGATATTCGTTTAATCCTGGATCCCCAGAATCCAGGTATACATGAAGTGATGAATAAGGAAGGTAGCTTTTTATTCTCACTTGATTATAATATGACCAAAAAATGGAATAATAAAGAGAGGGTCATTTGTATAACTTTATATTGCCTTGTTTTTGTACTTCTATTATTTTTTCTCAGAAAATGTTGTATCAAGCTTATCAAAAAATACAATGGATACATAATATTCGTATTATTAGCTATACTTGCTCTGTCCTTTTTCTTTTTCCATTATTACAGATTACCGGATATCATATTTAAATTGAGCCTTTTTTCACCAGAAAGATTTGCCCGGTCAAGTTTGCTGCCTTCCCTTGGAGATCTTTTCCTGTTTTCAGTTCTTGCCTTTTTTGCAGTTTTTGTTTTCTATTCAGAAGTTGAAATAAATATTGAGAAGTTCAGAAAATTAGGACCGTGGCGATTGATTATCATAATATGTTACGGAGTTATTGTTCTCATCTGGTGTAGATTAACTTTTTCTCTTTTTAAAAGTTTGATCCTTGATTCAACAATCTCATTTCAGGTATTCAAAGTATTAGACCTTTCTGTTTATACATTTATTGGATTTCTTTCCCTTGCTTTACTTTTTCTCACTTTAGCTTTACTTATTGATAAAGCTTTTTCCATATTTATTAAGATTCATCGTAAGAAAGAGGCATTTCTTTTCATTCTATTTATCAATGCCAATGCTTTTGCGCTATTAATTCCATTAGCAAATACTGTAACAATTGAAAGCGCAGTATTTTTTCTGATCATAAGTTTCTTGTTCTTTTACCATAGGATTAGACCAGGCTTTCGCTATAACTTTTCAAACTATATTCCTTATGTCCTCCTATTCTCCATTTTTACAGTAATTGAAGTAGTAAAATTCTCTGAAAGAAAAGGTAGAGCTGATATGAAAATAAAAGCAGTTAATCTTTCTTCAGAACATGATCCGGTAGCTGAATTACTTTTTCCCGACATTGATAAACGACTGAACGAGGATGCGGAGCTTAAAAATCTTATTTTTTCTGAGAACCTTGATCACAATTTGATCAGCTCATTGCTTCAGAAAAAATATTTCACTGGATTTTGGGATAAGTATGACTTGCAGATCACCGCTTGCAGTCCAAATGACAGTGTTTACGTCCTGCCACCCGTTGACATGAAATATCATTGCTATGAATATTTTTATGAAAATATCTTAAAGGATGGCATTCCTGTTCCAAATACCGATTTCTATTATATTGATAATATGAATGGAAGGGTGAGTTATTTTTCTGCTCGGAATTTTGAAAAAGGCACACAGAGCTATACCTTGTTTATTGAATTGGATACTCGACTTATTTCAGAAGGACTTGGGTATCCAGAATTACTCCTTGAGGATAAATTTACTTCCTCATACTCTGCAGATGAATATTCCTTCGCTAAATATAACAAAGGACGTCTTATCTCCTATTCAGGCAAGTTTCCCTATTATATGACCAGTGTGATTTATACCGATGGTAAGGAGGGTTTTTCTTTTCTTAGAAAAGATAATTATGATCACTTAATTTATAACACTGATACAGATAATACCATTATCGTCAGTAAACCCGCAGTTTTCTGGATTGATATACTAATATCGCTTTCTTATATTTTTGCATTCTATTTTATTGCCCTGGTTGTGATCCTGATTATAGTAAATAAAAGTCCCATTTCTTCAGATTTCCAATGGAATTTTAAGAATAAAATTCAAATTGCTATGACCTCTCTTTTATTTTTTTCACTATTATTTATTGGAATAGGGACAGTATATTTTAGCATAAAACAATACAGCAGTAAACATGTAGAAATATTACAGGAAAAAATGCAGTCTGTTTATGTTGAATTGATCCATACGCTTGAATTTGAGAAAGATCTTCATAACTGGAGTTCTATCGAGTATTACAACCTCGACAGATTATTGGAAAAGTTTTCGAATGTTATTTATACAGATATAAATCTGTATGACAGTCATGGTGAACTTTTAGCAACTTCAAGGCCAGAAATTTATGAAAATGGACTTATTGCCCCACGAATGAATACCCTGGCATACCTGGAAATGGGATTAAATCAGCGCTCTGAGTATACTTCCAATGAGAGTATTGGAGAATTAAAATATATGTCAGCATATGTTCCCTTTGTGAATAGCGAAAACCACCTTCTGGCTTATCTGAATCTTCCTTATTTCACCAGGCAAGATGAGCTTACAAGGGAAATTGCCAACCTTGTGGTTGCCATTGTAAATATACTTGTATTGCTATCTCTGCTTAGCTTTACCATTGCAGTGTTTATGTCCAATAAAATAACTTATCCTTTAAGACTCATCCAGGAGAAATTCGCCTTGATAAGTCTTCATGGCAAGAATGAAAAAATTGATTATAAGGCAAAGGATGAAATTGGAAGTCTGGTTAATGCATACAATGAAATGGTGGATCAGCTCAGCAGGAGTATTGAAATGATCGCAAAGTCTGAAAGGGAAACGGCTTGGCGGGAAATGGCCAAAC
>CAZKMG010000369.1:0-4071 GCA_964553465.1 uncultured Bacteroidaceae bacterium | reverse complement strand
CCAGGTTTCGCTCTTTTTGCGGAAGAAGGTTTGTGGATTCCGTTACTACTTGAAAAATATGCAATCGGGAAGATGAATGACAAGGGATTAAAACTTACAGCAGAAGATATTTATAGTATCAACCAGGCAAGTCTTAAGGATGCAGTAGTAATTTTTGGTACAGGTTGTACAGGAGAATTAATTTCTCAGGAAGGTCTCGTTATTACAAATCATCATTGTGGTTATCCATTTATTCAATCTAATAGTTCGGTGAGTCACAACTATCTTTCTCAGGGCTTCTGGGCCATGAGTCGCGCTGAAGAGCTACCAAATCCCGACCTTACAGTTACTTTTCTTGTGAGGATGGTAGATGTAACAAAGGAGATTTTGAATGGTACTGAAAAAACAATAACCGAACAACAACGTCAAAATGTCATTAATGGAAACATCATAAAAATTTGTGATGATTCTGTGAAGAATACAAGCGATAAAGCTGTTATTAAACCCTTTAATTATGGGAATGAGTATTATATGTTTATTTATCAGGAATATACAGATGTCAGATTAGTAGGAGCCCCACCAGAAACCATTGGGAATTTTGGGGAAGATTTCGATAACTGGATGTGGCCGAGACATTCAGGTGATTTTTGCCTATTTAGGATTTATGCAGATAAAGATAACAATCCTTCCGATTATTCAGCTGAGAATATACCATATAAACCGAAAAAGTCATTATCGATTTCATTAAATGGATATAAAGAAAATGATTTTACAATGGTTATTGGATATCCTGGAACGACAACAGAATATCTTACTTCTGATGCAGTAAGATTATTTACTAAGATAAGTCTTCCAAAAAAAATAAATCTCAGGGAGCAAAGGATGAGTATTATTTCAAAATACATGAATCAGGATGAACATATTAGGATCCAATATGCATCTAAATACAGGAGCATAAGTAATTCTTGGAAGAAGTGGCAGGGAATCATGCTTGGAATTGAAAAGGTTGATGCCATAGCTCAAAAGGAAAAATTAGAAAAGCAATTTGAACAATGGATATCAGAAAATCCGGAGCGTCAAAAGGAATATGGAGGAATATTGAACGGATTAAACGATTTATATCAACAACTCTCAGTTTATTTGCTGGTATATGAATATTCCGGTGAAAATGTATTTGCAACCGAAGCAATTGCTTTTGCATCAGACCTCAGGACATTTTTTGCCCATAACAGGGACTTGTCGGATGAGGATAAAATAATTGCCAGGAATAAGTTTATAGAGAAGATTGATAAGTTCTTTAAAGATTATAATGTTTCTCTGGACATGGAAATCTTTGAGAATATGTTAAGAAGTTTTTACGCTGATATAGATACAGCTTTTCACCCGGATATTTATAAGACAATCAAAAAAAAATTTAAGGGAAATATTGGAAAGTTCGTACAGCAGACCATGGGAAGATCTATCCTAATCACAAAGGATAAAATACTCGCACTACTTAATTCATATCCGGAAAATGAAAGTGAGATTTTTTCAACTATAATTAGTGACCCGGTATATCAGGTATTAGCTTCATTTTCTTTGAAATATAACGAAAATGTCATAGCCAAACATGATTTTATAACAAACGAAATTATAACACTTTACCGATCTTTCCTGAAAGGATTAAATGAAATGGAATCAGCTAAAGTAATCTATCCTGATGCTAACTTCACTATGCGGATCACTTATGGAAAGATAGAAGGATATCAACCTTCAGATGCTGTACAATATGGCTATTATAGCACTCTGGACGGTGTAATTGAGAAAGCAAAACTGGATAGCTTTTATGCATTTCCTGCAAAATTACTTCAATTATATTCAATAAAGGATTATGGTCCATGGAAAAATAAAAATGGTCAAATGCCGGTCTGTTTTATTGCCTCCAACCATACTTCAGGAGGTAACTCCGGTAGCCCGGTCCTGGATTCAAATGGCTTGCTGATCGGAATAAACTTTGATAGAAACTGGGAAGGTACAATGAGTGACATCTTTTATGACCAGTCAATTTGCAGGAATATTTCAGTTGATATCCGCTACATCCTTTTCATCATCGATAAATTTGCCGGTGCAGGTTACCTTATTGACGAGATGGATCTAATCTGGTAAAAGAAAGCTTTGTAATGAGCTCTTTACTTACATTTTATCTTATTTAGAGGGCATAATTCATTCTTTACTTCTCTTTCTTTAAAGGTAAATCAATCGCTATTCTTCCATATTCCCCCTAATGGTTATTTATTATGCTTGTTAAGTTCAAGTAATATTATGCCTTGGGGTGAAATAAAATTTTTATATTTGTAACACGAAAAAATAAACCGTGTTACTATGACTCTAAAACGATTTGGGGTTTCGCTTGAATCTGATTTACTAAGTGAGCTGGATAAACTCGTGATTCAGAACCGGTTTCCAAACCGTTCTCAGGCTATACGATTCCTTGTTAAGAAAAACAGAATCGAAGAGAAATGGGAAAGTAATGAAGAGGTCACAGGTGCGATCATAATTACATATGATCATCATATCAAAGAACTACATGAAAAAGTGAACAATCTTCAGCATGAATATCACTGTCTGATTCTTGCGGGACAGCATATACATATCGACGATCATAATTGTATTGAAGTGATCGCAGTAAAAGGGGAGGCCTTAAAACTGATAAAATTAGCAAATAAACTCAAAGCTCTTAAAGGGATTAAACATGGTGAGTTGGTACGAAGCGGATCTGATTAATTTTTTTGCTTGTGATAAATAATAATTAAGAGAATTTGATTAAACCAATTATAATGAAAAATATATCTATCATCAGTATTTTAGCTTTAACACTTTATTTTTTCAATAATAATACTTACGCGCAGACAATAAGTGATACCCTGAATCTGGATGAAGTTGTTGTAACAGGTAACCGGATTGAAATTGCAAGGAAAAATATGCCTGTAAATGTGACCGTTATTTCAAAAGATGAGTTGAATGAAATCGAAGAATCAGCTGTTTTACCCATATTAAGCCGGCGTGTACCTGGACTTTTTGTAACTGAACGTGGAATAACGGGCTTTGGTGTTGGATCAAGTTCGGCAGGTCAGATCAGCATAAGGGGAGTAGGGGGATCTCCAAATACCCAGGTACTTATTTTGGTTGATGGGCAGCCCCAGTATATGGGAATATTCGGACATCCTCTGCCCAATTCTTATGTTGCTTCAGATCTCGAACGGGTGGAAATAATTAAAGGGCCTGCATCTATCCTTTACGGATCGAATGCTATGGGTGGAGTAATTAACTTTATCACTAAAAAACAGGAAAAAGACGGAGTGAATGGAGAAGCCCGCATTGCATATGGATCATACAATACCCAAAAATATATGGCGAACGCCGGTTTAAGAAAAAAGGGTTTTAATATGATGTTTTCATATAATCACGATCAGACTGATGGACACCGGGATAGTTCTTCGTTTAAGATCGACAATGCGTTTATTAAAGCCGGATATAGTTTTTCAAACCATTTATCCATTTCTACTGATTTTAACATAGCTAAATTTAATAATTTAGATCCAGGCCCGGAATTCAATCCTTCATCATTCGAAGCTGATATACAAAGAGGGAAGGCTTCTGTTTATTTGAATAATTCATTCGAAAAGCTTGAGGGTGGGATAATAGGTTTTTACAATTTTGGTAAGCATGCTCTATCTGATGGCTGGCGTTCGAATGATGCTAATTACGGAATTTCTATATTTCAATCTCTCAAATTATTACAGAATAATATTATTTCACTCGGTTTTGATTATAAAGATCTTGGCGGAGAAGGAAATAGCGGTATGGCAGCCAATAAGTGGAATGCTATCACTGAATTGGCAGGATATGTCATCACCCGGCAGAAATTAGATAAACTTAATTTAAGTGCTGGACTGAGACTTGAAAATAATTCAAACTATGGAAACGAGTTGGTGCCTCAAGTGGGAGCTGCATATAACTTCTCAGGAATCACCTCCCTCAAAGCCTCTTTTTCCAAAGGATTCAGGAGTCCAACCGTGATGGAAACATTTTTATTTTTACCTAATCCTTTGC
>CAZKMG010000368.1:0-4072 GCA_964553465.1 uncultured Bacteroidaceae bacterium | reverse complement strand
TAATCGAATGGGCTTTAATAATCTTGGAGTAGATCATGCGGTAGAGATGTTAAAAACAAGACCTGAAAATCTAATTATTGGAGGAAACATAGGAAAAAATACTTATACACCGAATGAGAAGGCCGTTGATGATTTCATTTACTGCTTTGAAAAGCTCTATAATTATGTTGATTATTTCGTTGTCAATGTAAGTTGCCCAAATATTGGCGATATTGCCGAGTTACAGGATCAGGAGACATTGGAGGTCATCCTGGGTGCGATATCCTCTCTACGGGCTCAAAAACAGCCAAAAAAGCCTATTCTCCTCAAAATATCCCCGGACCTAAATTTTAAACAAATAGATGAAACAATTAATATTATCAATAAACTGGGAATAGATGGCATTGTTGCAACAAATACCACTATTACAAGAGATAATCTCATTTCAAATAAAAAGAAGATAATTTCTATTGGAGCTGGAGGTTTATCCGGAGCACCTTTACGCAACAGATCAAACGATATAATTAGGCATATTAAATTGAAGACAAATGGTAAGCTGCCTGTTATTGGAGTAGGAGGGATTATGTCTGCAAGTGATGCAATTGAAAAACTGGAAGCAGGTGCGGATTTGGTTCAGATTTATACCGGCTTTATTTATGAAGGGCCTGCTTTGATAAAAAGGATAAATAAATTAATTTTAAGAAAGACAGAAGGAATTTAATTATAACAAAGGTTTTTAAGATTACAATAAGCCAGTGTATTTGAGTTCCAAGTATAGCTAATGAATTTTACCATCCCTGATAAGTTTAAATGAATCAGGCTTCTGCGGATCAAATCCAAATAATATTATTTCCCTTCCTTTGAATTCGTTTAAAGATAGATCTGAGGGAATTGCGTCCACTTGTGAAAAGCATATTCCCTTATCTATTCCAAACAATATTGCATTGAATTCAGATTTCTTTATTAATACAGGTGATTCATTTAAATCGTTCCATGACCAAGCTGTAATCACCTGCATTTTATTGGAATTCCATTCCGGCTTCGTCACCCGAAGTGCTTCCATCATATTGATTCCCTTGGAAGATTCTAATATTCCATGTTCCCAGGCAAAATCCTCTGGTTCTAAGAGATGCATGATAAGTGGTTGTTGATTTCCGGTAACAGATCTCCATCGGATCTTTTTTTCAGAGATATCCAGGTCATGGGTATTGGGATCATTGTGAACTGTCCAGTTAAAGCGATTGTATCCTCTGTTATTGCTACCTGTTTCATTTAAAGAAAGGTCATCAACGATTATTAACCAGTTATTTTCAAACAATAATGCATGTCGTTTGTAGCTCTTTACACCCAGGTGTGGAGGAAATACCTGAGTTGCATCTCCAACGGTATAAGAAAAATTCTTTTCCTGAATGAATCCGGTTATTTTTAGCTTTAATGACGGGTCAGGAATAAAGTCTGCCCCATTAACATTCACAACATTTTGAAAACCACCGGTTCGCCTGGCATATCCTGCCGGGATAATAAAATATTGACCTTGCGCAAACAAAGTAAAGGAGTTATAATCAAGGTGGGCATGACTATAAAAATTTCCTACAATTTTTTCTCCATTCCGGACCCGCTGAGCACATAATTGTCCTGCCAGGGGCGCACAGGTTAATGAAACTATCGCATCATTTTTTGCCCACCCCGTTCGCATAATAACAATTCCCTGATTGGTAAAATGTTTTGAATTGGGGAGATTATCAGGAGGTATTGGTTCAACTGTAGGATCATACCAAAGCATATTCCATGATGCGGTTTGGGATGTCGGATTTGGATATTCCCTGGGTTCACCCGTAAAAGATAATTTCTCATATGGTGCCTGATAGACACCTTTAGGAGAGGGTTTAAAATCGAACACTTCATCTTTTTCAGCAAGCCATTGTGCATATCCGTCACGAAAGATTGAGGCTAATCTTCTTAAAAGATGGCAGGAAGAACTGCCACTGGTACTGTATCTGCCACTGCGGAATGAATCATCCAGGTAAACATAACTGTCATCCGGAAGGCGGTGATAGAGACGATAAGTTGAAGTGTTCTTTATCCATGGAACATCATGAAGGTTTTCATGAACCACACTTTCCCATGCGCCATAAAACCATAGCATAGGAGCTATGGCGTAACACCAGTCTGCCGCCCCTTCATGCCATGCTCCATCATCAGCCAGCCAGGAAAAGATTATATCAAAATTTGTTTTTGCATAGGCGGCATATTTAGCTGCAGCCTCAGTTTCTCCGATCAGTGCAAGAGCTGCTTCCCCATAACCACCCACAGCAATCCAATGATCATGGTGCATATAAGCTTTTGTCCACCACATTGGAACAGCAGCGCCAGGCATGCATCCATCATAAATCCGGCTAACAATATCCAGAATAGCAGTTTTTAAAGTTTCTCTTTCTGAAGGCGGAAGATCATGATATAACCAATCATAAGCTCGTGCCAGACCTGCTGCATATATTCCAATGCCATAATTTCGAATGGCATCTTTAGGATATATACACATGGCTAGTGCCCATTTACGGGAGAGTGTTAAATATTCAGCTTTTCTGCTCAGGCTATATGCCAGAGCAACATTCGTAAGGAAAGCTGCACTTTCTTCCAATTGTACTTCATCCCCATCAACTCCGGTTATAACTGGGGGAGTCCAGGATTTATTCTCATCTACCCATTGAAAAAGCCTTTTTGCATACCGTTCATGTGTACCTGAAGCAAGCTTTTGTAATTCTTTTAATTTTTTAGCATCAAAATGCAGGGATGGATGTTTTGACTTAATTTTAGAAAGCTTTATTTGTAGAGAATCCAGAGCCTGCTGTGCTGAATTATCTAGCATGGGGGGTATCGTCAGATTTGCATTTAGCAGGCTACCGGTCATGGACAAACCACAAACAGATGCAGCAGATTTCCTGATAAATCCCCTACGATTAATAGAGTTCATAGTATACTCATATTAAATAAGATGTATTTTAAATAGGCTCCTAAATCATTTGACAATTCCTTAGATTTTACCGATAAACCTATTTAAATGACACATAGTAATTATCAGTATTTACTTATACTTCTTTTGGTAAAAGATACGGTTTTCTATACTCTTGACGGAGCAAGTAACTATCTGCTTCTGAATCATTAATGAATTTTTCCTTCTCACCGTCAAAAATAAGTTTACGGCCTGTTCTGTAGGATATATTACCCATGTGCATCATAGCTGTAGACATATGACCTTCAAGAATTTCTGCATACAAATCCTGAGGTTTACGACTTCTGACACAATCCAGAAAATTCACAAAATGGTATTCGATCCCTGCTTTTTCATATTCATCCTGTTCCATATCTTTATTTGACAAAGTAGGACCAGCTTCATCCCTGGTTCCAAGGTATACGGAAAAACTTTCTCCGGCAATATGCATCCATCCTTTTGAACCATAGAAGAAGCAACCCCCTTTACCGCCTTGCTCTCCGTTTGTAAACAAGCTTCTGACTTCCAGCTCCATCATCGTTCCATCGGCATATTCAAAGGTTGCTGTCTGGAGGTTTGGAATTTCCTGGTCGGAATCCCAAACATAAAATCCACCACAACTATGAATTTTTGTCGGATGTACTTTCTTCTTCATTCCCCAGCGGACTTCATCTATTACATGTACTCCATTGTTCCCAAATTCAGAAGTACTTGTATCCCAATACCAGTGCCAGTTATAGTGGAAATGATTCATATTAAATGGCCGGGAAGGTGCGGGACCCCTGTAAAGATCCCAATGTACTCCTGCAGGTACCGGACTATCTTTAACTCTCCCGATACTTGCGCGATGACCATATACAATCCCCCGTCCCATATATACATCCCCAATAACTCCGCCATGAATTAGTTCAATTGCTTTCCGTACAATCCTGTTACTCCGGCTGTTTGTTCCTGTTTGAACTATACGTTTATATTTTCTGGCAGCTTCCACCACTTTTCTTCCTTCACCAATTGTATATGATATGGGTTTTTCAAGGTACACATCCTTGCCCGCCTGACATGCCCAGATAGACTGAAGAGCATGCCAGTAGTCGGGTGTGG
>CAZKMG010000367.1:0-4075 GCA_964553465.1 uncultured Bacteroidaceae bacterium | reverse complement strand
GTTGTTTACCTTCGTAATAAATAACAATCCCAATCTTCATCCATAAACCGACTGCCTACTGCCGGCTGCCTACTGCTACTGCCACTTTTGCTGCCTCCTGCCAACTGCCACTGCCCACCGGTCTGGGATAGATTATTCGAGTTTGACTTCATAAACATCATGACTAAAGGATACATTCAACCTTATCTTTTTTATCTTTGCACACTCAGCAATATCATGGAGAAGAGATGTTCGGACAACAGGATAAGTAATGGTACCTGAACAAATTTTAGAATAATTTACCCCCGGATATAATTGATGTGGTTGCGAACACGTTAAATTATTGTACTAAATCAATGATGGGCTTACAGGGTTGAAAAGGTCCGGAAAGAATACAAAAACGTAATAAATGAAAAGACTGGGTTTTTTACTATTCATTTTTTTTGGATGTTCCTTTTTTTTGATGGCACAAAAAATAAAGGTCATATCGGTATTTCAGCTTATTGAGAATGCTAAATATAATGAAGCCAAAACTACCATTGAGGAAGCTATTACCGAGGAAAAGACAATGAACTGGTATAAGACATGGTATGCCAGGGGGCTGTTATGCCAGACTGCATACCAGACAGGTATTAAAGATAAAGACAAGAAAAAATATGAACTCTACCCTGATCAGCTTTATGTGGCTTATGATTCCTATGAGAAAGCTCTGTCCCTTGGTCCAGGGGGAAGGTTGGAAAGTCAGGTGGCACCCATGTATGTGCTTCTCGCAAACGATTTTCAAAAATTAGGGGAAAATTATTATGACAGTAAGAAATATGAGGATGCTCTGAAAGCATTCGAACATGCTCTTAAAATCACCCATAGTCCTATCCTTTCTGTCCAGGCTGATACAAACCTGGTATATAATACTGCCCTGGCCGCATTTGAATGCAATGAGTGGGAAAAAGCCATCGAGTATCTCAGCATTCTGCATGCATATCATTATTCGGTCAATGTCACACATTTATTATCTGACTCATATCTGGCAAAAGGAGATACAATTTCTGCTGAAAGGGTCCTATCTGAGGGTATTCATGGTAATAAGGACAATGAAGACCTGGTTTTACTTCTGGTTGATCTGCTTTATAAAACAGATCATAATGAAAAGATACTGTCAATCCTCGATAGTGCTTCTTCCATGAGCCCCTCCAACTATATCTACCCCTATACAAAAGGACTGTTTTATCAAAAAAAGGAACAATACGATAAGGCCATCGATGCTTACCGGGAAGCCATTAAACTGGCTCCGGATGAAGTTAAAATTTACACTAATCTGAGTACATGTTACTATAACAGCGGTGTGGAAATTGAAGAGAATGCAAGAAACATCTCGAATAACAGTATCTTTTTGGAGGAAAAGGCAAAGTCAGAAGCAGCATTCGAATCTGCTGTCAGCTGGCTGGAGAAAGCCCATGAGGAGGTTCCTGATAATCAGGCAGTCACCACGAAACTTTACCAGCTATACAAAGTACTGGGTATGACGGATAAGATAAATAGCCGGGAGGGTAACACCGATTGATGCTCCCGGATTAAAAGGTAAGTGTCAGGCCCAGGAATTCTTTAAACTGCATCTTCGGAACCTTTTTTTTGCTTCCGTCAGGCAGCAGTACAGGTTGACCTTTGTCATCAAGCACCTCAAAACGAATATCGTCATCATAAATCATATGAAGGTTCAGGAGTATCTTAAAATACCATTTAATTTTTTTCTCAAGATTTATTTCCCAGTCCACATCAATATTTCCAGGTTTATCGAGATAACCGGAGAAGAGACGGGCTGAATTAGTCAGGTTCATACCTTCCATTATACTTAATTTGTTAGTTATCACGAGTTGTCCCCCCATCTCCTGTTTCGCGCGCTTGTTTTTTGGAATACCGTGCCTGGTCTGATCTATATGTGATGTATCAAGCACAAAAGTATTTTTATACGAAAGCATGGAAAAGTTGATCTGGGTTTTTTTGGTGGGTTTATATTCCAGCCCCACACCGATGGTAAATGTACCGGGATTCAGGAATTTCGAAATGACAACAGAATCGTTGGGATATTTATATCCTTTGGCGACCTGGGTTTTCATATAAAAAACCGCACTGAAATCAATCTTCTCTTTTAGGACTTTATTATATTGAGAATTCATTTCAAGGATATCATTATTAGTTCTGTACCCATACTCCTCTGTAATAATGGCACCATATTGTAAGCGCCCGCTATTGGTCCACTCGGTTTTGGCTTCGGTATTGGTATATTTCGCAGTACTCTTGATGTCAAGCAGAACTGACAAGGAATTTTCACCTCCCTTAGACCAATTGGAGAGGGAGGTCTGGTTCAATCCGAATGTGCTTGAAAAAGCATATTTCCAGTAGATGGGAATTATTTTTAATGGCTCTGCCTTTGCCAGGGTCCTTTCAGGTTTTATCGTGGTGATAGGAATATCATCAGCTGTCTCTTTCATCAGCCTGTTGACATTAACCTCTTCTTCAAGGATCAGGGTGAGATCATATTTGGAGGGATTACCTATCCAGATCGTTATGGAGTCGTTCTTATCGTTCTTTACCCAGAACCTATAAAGGTCATCTCTTCCGGTAGTTAACCAGAAGGGTACTTTTTTGCCATTCAGGTCATTGATAAACAGGAGGATTGAATCACGCTTATCCGTATAGGATAAAAGCGTATTAACCGCATGTTGGAGAGAGTCAGTCATCTTTGTGCCGGGAACAATATAGAACGGGGATTTTTTGTCTGCCACAAAGGCCTTAACTGTATCTGATATAATGATGCTGGAGGAATCGCGGAGAAACCTTGAAGATTTATGACTACCGGGAGAGATGAGAGGGGGAATGATGCGCTTATTTACAATTTTATGTATCCGGATCTTCATTGAGTCAAGAAAAGCAGAATCAATATATATTTCAGTGATGGGTTCCACATGTCGCTGCAGGGAATCGATCATGTATTGTATTTCAGGTGAGAGCTCTTTAAAAGCCACAGCTGATGTATCGATAGCTTTCTTTATCACAGTCTTTTGTAAAATGAGAGGTTCTCTTTTCAGCGGAACGTTATCAACAATAAAGCTTGTGTCGTTGAGCCACCTTAGAGGAAGCGTGTCATTTCGCACAATATAGCCTTGTTTAATTTGAACAGAATCGTAATTAAACCTGGAAAGGCGGCCCCTGACACTGTCGAAAGGCTCATTGAATTGATGAATCAGCTTTACCAGTGAAAGCTTCATGGTGTCGCCTGCGGGTCGCCATAAATCATTCCTCCCCAGGAGATCCATGATGTACCCTGAGGCAGATGAAATCGTGAAAATAATGGGTTCTGAACGAACCGTATCAGCTTCGGTGGATGACATTTCCTCACCGTATTGTGCGAAAGTTCCACACATAATCATCAATCCGAAGATTAAAAATAAAATTCGATACATACCATACGATTTGAAATGAATATTCATGTACGACCAGAATTAATGTTTTTCTTATAATGGTTTATCCAAGAAAATATTGCCTTCCCCGGTCATTAAAAGATGGTTGGCCAGCAAATACCCGCAATCCGATGCTTATCTATGTAGTCCCGGTACAAAAAGACATAAAACTGCAAAAGTAGAAATTTATCGGACAGTTTCAGCTATTATCACAAGCCAAATATCACAGGCTCCATCCACAAACCGACTGCCGGCTGCATTTAGACCATTGACCATGGACCATTGACCACAGTCTGTATTTCGATCCTTATTGTGTATCTCCTGTAAGGTTGTTAATCGTCGTAATAAAATAACGATCCCAAACTCCAACCAAAAACCGACTGCCTACTGCTACTGCTACTGCTCCTGCTCTTGCCCTTGCTCTTGCTCCTGCTCCTGCCAGTGCGTGCAGACCATAGACCATAGACCATAGACCATAGACCATAGACCATAATCAGTATTTCGATCCTAATAGTATCCCACGAGTAAATTTGTTTTTTGTGAATTTAAGCATGTTAAATTCATGCTCGTTTCATAACTTTAGGGTGTTTACCATGGACTGAACATTATTTACCTATTGGTCATAGTATGTTTTTCAG
>CAZKMG010000366.1:195-4081 GCA_964553465.1 uncultured Bacteroidaceae bacterium | reverse complement strand
GGGTTCAGTTTCACCCTGAAAGCATTTTAACAACGTTGGGTGGAAAAATAATCGAAAATTTGATTAGGTTGTGTAAAAAACAATGATTGGTGCAGTAATAAGGAAAGTTTCAAATGGAGAAATTCTGGGATCAGGAGTAATTAATTAATAATCAATAGAATGATTTTTAATAACTCAGTGATATTCAATTTAGTCTGTTTAATTAAAAATAAACTCATAAGAAGCAATTTTTTAATAAAAAGTAAGCATAAAATAAATATGCCGATTCCATTTGACCCTCCTCCTTTTTGGAATATACTTTTATTGATTACATTAAGTTAATACTGTTTTAAGTTGTTCTGAAGCTCCTACGATGAAAAACATCCAGGATAAACCTTACATCCAAACCTGTTTTTCTGTCCAAACACATTATCTTTGTCATTCCTATAATCGAATTATGGATACGGATATTTTAAGGAAGTTATACAGGGATCATTTTGGAGATGATCCGGATATTTTTTTACCGTTAGCACCAGCAGGTTCAAACCGGAAGTATTTTCGTTTAGGTTTTAGTAATAAAAGTTCAGCAATTGGAACATTCAATGATGATATATTTGAAAATAAAGCTTTTATAGGTTTTTCATCTCATTTCCGGTTAAAAGGTTTACCTGTACCTGAGATTTTCAATACTTCAGTTGATTTTAGATATTATCTTCAGCAGGACTGCGGGGACACCTCTCTGAAAGATATGGTTGATAAAATGCGCAGCGGGAATCATTTTCCAGACCTCCTAACTTCCCTTTATAAAAAAAGTCTTACCTGGTTAATAAAATTTCAAACCCAGGGTCATCTAGGTTTAAATTATTCTTTAAGTTTTCCCAGGGAGAGCTTTGACGCACGTTCTATACTATGGGATTTGAATCATTTTAAATATTTTTTTCTGAAACTTACAGAAATTCCTTACCATGAAAATCTTCTTGAAGATGATTTCGAGAAATTAACATGTGAGCTAAACCTCGTCGATAGAGAATACTTTATGTTCAGAGATTTCCAGTCAAGAAATATTATGATATCAGATGCTGGTATGTATTTTATTGATTTTCAGGGTGGTAGAAAAGGTTCGTTATATTATGACCTTGCATCCCTTTTATTTGAAGGAAGGACAAACATTCCATCAGAACAAAGGGAGGATTTGTTTAATTATTATTATAGCGAACTTAAAAGGAACAGAATTGTTGTAGAAGATAAAGCTTCCTTCAGAAGGAATTATTTGAATTTTGCTTTAATTCGTCAGCTTCAGGCATTAGGGGCTTATGGTTTGCGGGGACTAATTCAAAAAAAAACATTATTTCTGCAATCAATACCTTATGCCATAAGAAACCTTGAATTGATTAGCAGGGAAATTGGGAATAATATGTTAAAATATCCTGAATTACACCGAATAATTCAAAGAATTTCAACTGATAAAAAATTTATAAATATAATTGATAACAATATAAAAGTACTGACTGTGAAAATTTTCAGTTTTTCATATAAAAAAGGAATACCTGATGATTATAGCGGTCATGGTGGAGGATTTGTATTCGATTGCCGTCATATATCAAACCCCGGAAAACTGCCAAAATATAATCTCTTGAACGGGCTTGATTCTGATGTTGAAAGTTATTTTAGGGAAAAGACAATCATGCCATTATTTCTCGAAAATATTTTTTCAATAATTGATTCTACAATTGAATCTTATGTAATGAAAAACTATACATTTCTACAGGTAAGTTTTGGATGTACCGGGGGTCAGCACAGATCTGTATATGCTGCCCAGAAATTATCGGAACATCTAAAAAATAAAGGAGTGAATATTGTTCTGGAACATCGGGAACTTATACAATAAATTTCTACGCCATAAGTCCTATTTATTAAATATATACGCAGCCCGATTATGAAAAAGAAAGCATTAGTCTTAGCCGCAGGATTGGGCACCCGTCTACAGCACCTTACTAAAGACAAACCCAAAGCACTTGTCGAGCACAATGGAAAAACTCTTCTGGAAATAGTCCTTCGAAGGTTGATTCACCATGGATTCCGAGATGTTATTATTAACGTACATCATCATGCAGATCAAATAATTAAATTTACTGAATCAAAGAAAAATTTTGGAATAAACATTTTATTTTCCGATGAAACTGATGATTTATTGGACACCGGAGGAGCAATTAAAAAAGCCGGGTGGTTTTTTAAAGATTATCCTTTTTTGGTACATAATGTGGATGTTTATACTGACTTGAACCTGGATAAATTGTATAATTTTCACAATGACTTTGATCATATTGCCACACTTGCAGTAAAATCAAGACCTACAACACGTCCATTCCTGATAAACAAGAACAGCATACTGTGCGGATGGGAAAATCTTGTTACAGGTGAAAAAGTAATTTCCAGAAACGAAAAGGAATTAGAAAGAATTGCTTATAGTGGTGTTGCTGTTTTTAGTCATTCATTAATACAGATGTTACCAGCAATTGGCAAATTTCCTCTTACCCCAGAAATTCTGAAAATTTCAAAAACACATGATGTACATCTATACCGGCATACAGGTGCCTGGGAGGATATGGGTAAACCTGAGGCATATCATCATCAGGATTGACTCCAACCTTTGAAACTTTTCAGACTATTGCAATCACTATTACCTGAAATAATTTGATTATTTTTGCTAAAAAAATTGAAGAATTATATATGAAACCAAGTCCTGAAATTGAAAGAAATATTGAAGCATGGAACCAAAGGTTTCATAAAAAGACAGCAGAGGAAATCCTATTATTCTTTACTCAGGAATTCAGTGGAAAAATAGGGTTAGCAACCAGCCTTGGAGCAGAGGATCAGGTTCTTACAGAGAAACTTTCACATTTAGATCGAAAGATAAAGATTTTCACACTTGACACTGGCAGATTATTTCCTGAGACATATGAACTTATTGAAAAAACCAATAATAAATACGATATCAATATTGAAGTTTATTTCCCAGATGCTTTACAGGTAGAGGAAATGGTGAATAATAAAGGGATCAATCTGTTTTATGAAAGCATTGAGAACCGGAAATTATGTTGTCATGTACGTAAGGTTGAATCCCTTAAACGTGCCTTTAAAGGACTTGATGTATGGATATGCGGACTTAGAAAAGACCAGTCTGTGACACGCTTTTCGACCCAAATAGTAGAATGGGATGAACCAAACGGATTAATTAAGATAAATCCCTTACTTGAATGGTCAGAAAAAGAAGTTTGGGATTATATTAAATTACAGCATATTCCTTATAACACATTACATGATCATGGTTATCCCAGTATCGGTTGTCAGCCTTGTACAAGGGCAATATTACCAGGCGAAGATGTCCGTGCCGGCAGATGGTGGTGGGAACAGCCTGAACAAAAGGAATGCGGGCTGCACAAGAAGTGATAAAGTAAAGGAGAAAGACACTGAGGGAAAAATTTATAAGTAAAAGCTTTTAGAGTTTATCAAGCAGATTAAAGGTGTTAGGTTACATCGGAAAAGAAAGTTAAAACCTGTAAATCGAAAATAAATTATATAAATACTTTTCATAAAGGTTTTTTTTTAAATTTGCAGGCCTGTTGAATAAATCATCCCGAAATTTGGAAAAATAAGGTAGTTAATAAACTTCAATTGGCACAAATAGTTCTTTGTATCTTAATAATTATTACCCATATTATCAAATAATATTTCGGCTTAAGGCTCACTATAATTATGCCCAGATGGCGGAACCGACGAAGGAGCTGCCGCCATCCATGATTCAGGGCCTGAAATATAAATAGACAAAGTTGTTCTTTATTTTGATTATGTTAATTATGCCCAGATGGCGGAACCGACGAAGGAGCTGCCGCCATCCATGATTCAG
>CAZKMG010000366.1:0-95 GCA_964553465.1 uncultured Bacteroidaceae bacterium | reverse complement strand
AATAGACAAAGTTGTTCTTTATTTTGATTATGTTAATTATGCCCAGATGGCGGAATTGGTAGACGCGCTAGTTTCAGGGACTAGTATTCGCAAGA
>CAZKMG010000365.1:3747-4083 GCA_964553465.1 uncultured Bacteroidaceae bacterium | reverse complement strand
AGTGTGTCTCCAACTTTTTTACCCAGACCCCATTTAATAACTGTTTCATCAGCAATGGCAGGAATTATATCTCCAGGCAGGTTATTATCGAGCGAAGACCATGGTGATTCTTTAAGCAGATATGTAGTTTCTGATACAAAACTAAATCTCCCGTTTAGTGCATCAGGATCAACACCCAGAATCTGAGGATTGGAAATCCGGTTCAGATTAAGACAGCTGGCATCATCTCCTTTCATTTTAGAGAATTGCACAATTGAATAATCCCCGGTCAATCCCATTTCCTGTCTGACTTTTGTATTGTTCAGATCCCTGACAACAGAAACGGTCGATTCTGAA
>CAZKMG010000365.1:0-3737 GCA_964553465.1 uncultured Bacteroidaceae bacterium | reverse complement strand
CGAATGAACTGGTACCTCGACCTGGGCATCCGAAAAGAAAACCTCCAGTTCCGCTTGATTTATCTAAAGCATTGTTAAATAAGTCCTTTCTATTAGCCCCAGTGGATATAACAATAAATGTCCCAATTGCCAACATGGAGACAATACTTGTACTCCGATATTTGTTTCTGATAATGTTCTTAAAACTTAATGTCCGGATTGTTAAATCAGTAGTTTCCCAACTCCCACCCTTCTCTAAATACACATAGAAAAATAATAGAACCGCAAGCAGTAATAATCCTCCAGCCATAAAAAAAATATCCGAATTTACGTTCTCCATATGAATAATCTGGATTATGATCAATAGTATTGAGATCAATCCAGCAGAGACAGCCATTATACGTATAAACTTAATTCGCCGATGACTTTTAATCAACTGTTTAACTTCCAGAGATTTAATATGTTTTGGGGACAAAAATTTACGAATAGTAAAAAATAAGGTTAGAAAGGATATCACGATGCTCACAATAAATCCTTCAAGTAGTGTCGAAATGCTAATGATCATGTGCATCATATCAATTCTAACAATATCCATCCAAATTCCATTGAGTGCTTTAAAAACAAGCCCTGTATAACCAATGGCAAATACCAGTCCGATAAGGGAACCAATAACAGATAGTAAGAAACTTTCAGTCAACATTATCCTGCTGATTGCACGATGTGGGATTCCCAGGGCGGAAAGTGTTTCCAGCTGTTCCTGTCGTCCTTCCAGGTTCAGGATTAGCAACAAAATAGTAAGGATTATTGCGGCTAAAAGAACAAAGAAACTCAAACCGATAAATAATTGACTGAAATCCACACCATTACTTGCAGCATTCTTACCTTCCTTACGAACAGGAGTAACATTAAATCCGAGAGAAGATGGATTCAGGTTCGAAGTTATTAACTCTTCAGCATTTTGAATACTTAAAGTGGGGTTGTAAAATCGCACTGCTGTATAGGATCCAAATTCATTTTTCCAAAGATTTACAGCTTTTGAAACTGCAATGAAAGCTTTTGGTGTTCCCCGATACTTATCCCAATACTTTTCGTCTTTATCCCTTATGTTCTCCAGGTTAATCGGAACGCCAGTTTCCCAATCACGGCAGTTTCCGGCATCTGACAAGCCTGGTATAACCGGCATCAAATCTTCATCAGCATATTTATCCTTCAATGCGACAACTTGCTTAACTTTAAACCTTGCTTCCGATTCGGTTAGTTTGCGCAGATGTCCTACTGTATAATACCGGATACTCATACTATCTCCTTTTACTATACCCTGATCCTCAGCCAGCCATTGATTGATGATTATTTCTTTTTGTCCCAGAACACTGTCAGATAAGGAGGATACAAATGAATAAGGAGTAGATCCGCTCTGCGAACTGAGATTATTTACAAAGTAAGTAAGAATATAGTCCATTGGACCAGGTATCCCATTTAATGCATTAAGGACTGGATCATCAAGAAATACTCTTTCAGAGAGTAATTCGAACCTGTCTGACTGGGGAAGCCTACGTATTATCAAACCTGCATCTTCTAATGACCAACGTTTCTGCACAGCAGACAGAATAGTCTTTTCAGAGATGGATGAATTACCTGAAAAGAGTAATGTATTGGCTTTGCTATTAAAAGTCATAAGTTTGTTCAGAGAATTCATTGAAAAAAAAGCATTGAATGGACTCTGCTGTGAGATCCTAAGATTAAACCTGCCTATCTGCTCATCTCCTGCAATGGCTTTTATTTTAAGTCGGACAGAAACAATCATTTCATCATCTGAAACAAAAGGTGCATTTAAGGGGATAAGGCTGGCCTTTTTTATGCGGAAAAGGATTTCTTCTCCTTCATTAACATCCAGACGTGCTGAAAGATTCTTACTGATAACTACTTCATCATCAGCTAAATCAAAGAAAAAAGGAGTTATTCCCAATACTTTGTCAAATGATGAATCAACTCCAATAATTTGTACTTGATTTACTCTTCTCTGCCCGCCATCTGCCACAGCAATTCCTTCCAGCATTAAGACCGGAGCAACAGTTGTTTTAAGTTCATCCTGGAGATCAGATGCAAGAGTGCAGGTTACAAAACGTTCACCTGTTGTGAGAGTATAATCAATTTTTCCTAACCTATGATCAACCATCTGTTTCAGGTTATAGGCTACCGAGTCACCAACCATCAGGGCTCCTGTCAGGACAGCCGAACTAATTGCTATACCCAGAATGACAGTTAGATTTTTCTTTCTGTAATAATTAAGATTTCGAATTACGAGTTTCCAGGGGTTCATTTTCAGGAAATTTTCACTAGCCGCCCATTTTTCAATTCATATAAAGAATCCATCTTTTCAGCAAGGGATTTTGAATGAGTTACCACGATCAATGCCACCTTATCTTCTTTATTTATTTCCACTAATAAATCTGCCAGTTTTAATGCATTTTCGGAGTCAAGTGCACCTGAAGGTTCATCAGCAAGCAATAATTCCGGAGAATTGATCATTGCCCTGATCACTGCAGTACGCTGGCATTCACCTCCAGATAAGTGCCCTGGCTTCTGATTACGTTGATCCCATATTCCTACACGCTTCAATAAATCCTCCGCATGCTTAACGCGATTTGCCTTTTCGACCTTATCCGAAAAGGTCATTACCGGAATCAGGATATTCTCCATAAGAGAACATTGAGGAAGGAGATGATGAAGTTGAAAAATAAACCCTATATGATTGCTTCTATAAAGCTCCAATTGTTGCGCAGAATACGAAGTAATATTCTCATTTTTGAAAAATACCGTTCCTGTATCCGGATGGTCCATTGAACCAATAATATTCAGTAAAGTTGTTTTCCCGGAACCGGAAGGGCCGAGTATGGCTATACTCTGTCCATCAGCCACTTCCAAGCTGACATCTTGAAGTACTCTACGGAGATTCCCAGTAATAGTGGAACCATAACTTTTTGTTATACTATCAAGCTTCAATAGCATCGTTAATCTTTTTCTTTTTATTACTGAACTCAGTGTATATATTAATCATCTCATCCGCATGTTTTGAAATATCAAAATATTTCTCAATACCTAATCTGCCGGTTGAGCTTAGCTTAGCAATCCTATCCAGATCTGAGAGTATATCGGCAAGAGCATTGGCAAGCTGTAAAGAAGAATTTGGGTGATATAAAAATCCACCTTCAGCAAGGTTTATTATTTCAGGAAAAGCACCAAGCTTAGGTTGCACAACCGGGATACCGGAAGCCATAGCTTCCAGAAGGTAAATACCAAAAGCTTCACCATTCCTTACAGGAACAGAGATTACCGATACTTTTTGAAAAAATTCCTTACGTCCCTCCCCTTCAAAAACTTCATGGAAATCTACTTTTTCAATTAATCTATTTTTCTTCAACTTTCTCTTGATATTCTTTAAATATGCAGCATCATCACCTGTAGATCCACCTGTTATAACAAGATTCACATCGTCAAATTTATTCCTTTTGTTAAGTTCAATAAAAGCATCAATTAGGATATCCAGTCCATTATCATAACATGTACGTGATATAAATCCAATTGTTCTCTTTTTTTCTGATGCCGGTACATAGACATAGTCCTTGAGATCAACACCAATATGGACGCTGTAAAGTTTTTCGTCAGGAATATTCATGTTTTTTTTCATGACTTCCTTATAATAATCGCTTACTGCAACAAACGCATCCACATCCACGGCTTTGGTTTCTCCATTTTAG
>CAZKMG010000364.1:0-4086 GCA_964553465.1 uncultured Bacteroidaceae bacterium | reverse complement strand
CCCTTATTTTGAGTTGTTTATTTAAGGCATCCTTATCTACTCTGATTCCCATTGAAGAGACTTCTAATCCAATCTTGAGAACTGGGTACCAAAGAAAAATATCTCCATTCAGCCCTTTATATCCATTAACTGTAGGAGTTGTCCAGTCATCATAATCTGGTGCTCTGCCATCGTGAGGTTTCCCATCTGCAAGATCAGATCCAATCCCAATAATAAAAATTGCTCCAAATTTTTCTGCCGCTTTATTTTCTCTTTCTTTTGGAGGAAGATCAGGATACATCTCAAGTAATTCCTCTGCATGTATAAATGTTATTTTCTCAGGAAGAATAGGTTCAAATTGTGGATACGTTTCGTAAATGATATATTCTGTGTTTACAATTACCTGATATATCATATTTACAATTTCTTTAAGGTAATCGATATTTCTTTGCTCCTTAGTGATAACCTTTTCCCAATCCCATTGGTCGACGTAAACTGAATGAAGATTATCCAGTTCTTCGTCTGGTCGTAATGCATTCATATCAGTATATATTCCATAATTTATCCGAACATCATAATCTCTGAGCATCATTCTTTTCCATTTTGCAAGCGATTGGACAATCTCAGCTGTCCCTTCTCCCAAATCTTTAATAAAAAATGATACTGGCTTTTCGATACCATTAAGGTCATCATTAATTCCAGTCCCCCTCATAACAAATAATGGAGCAGTAACCCGTCTGAGTTTGAGTTGCGAGGAAAGTGATGATTCAAAGAAATCTTTTACCTTTTTAATAGCTTTTTCAGTCTGTTTAAGATCAAGGATAGGCTTATATCCTTCAGGAATAAATAACTTCATGATTTTAATTTGTTTAGTTATTATATTTTAAAATTTTATTTAATCAGCAATCGGTTTATTTAACTCCAAATGATTCATTAATTATTCTTTTAATGTCGCAAGTGCAATTATCAGAGCATATTTTGAATTTATTCAATCATTTTGTTATTAAATTCATCAATCATATTATTTGACCTTATTTATTATTAATTACTTTAAAATACAGTATTATTTTTTCTAATCGCTAATTCTAGGATAATAAAAAATAGATTTAATAGAAAAATTAAATTTATTGTTTCAAATATAAAGTAAAAAAGAGCTTTTTACCTAATATTTAGCACCAATTTAAAGAAATGACTATAAATTTTGGAAAAGTAAATACTTTGTTTCATTGACTTATAAGCATTTGAGCTTTCTTTATTAAACTTAATATAACGGAGCATATAATATTCTTATTTATTTTGACATAATATTAAGGTTCATGAAATATTTATGATGAGTTTACTCCATGAAGAATAGATTATTTAATTATTTTCAGGAATAGGTTCTTCTGAATCTCAAACCTCCACTTTAAGCCCATCATATGCAAGAAGTACATTTGGAGGAAGATCTCTTTGTAAAGAGGAATGCATACCCATTTGGTGACTAATATGTGTAAGGAATGCTTTTTTTGGACTAAGTTCATCTATGAGTTCAAGAGCTTGCTCAAGTGAAAAATGAGAAACATGGTTTTCTTTTCGTAAAGCGTTAATAACCAAATATTTTGTTCCAATTAATTTCTCTTTTTCCTCCTCTGAAATATAATTTGCATCGGTAATATAACTAAATTCACCTATACGATACCCCAATACGGGTAAACGATAATGCATCAGTCTTACGGGGATTATTTTCAAATTATTAATTGCAAATTCGTAATTGTTTATTTCGTGAGTAATCAGCTGGGGAATACCTGGATATTTTTTTTCAGCAAAAATATAAGGAAATTCATATTTCAAAGCACGAATAACTCTTTCTTCGCCGTATACATCCATGGCTTGCTGTTGAACAAAGTTAAAAGCCCGGATGTCGTCCAATCCTGCAATATGATCCCTGTGTTCATGTGTATATATAACTGCATCCAGTTTTTGGATATTTTCACGAAGCATTTGTTGACGGAAATCCGGACCAGTATCAATAACAATCGTAGTATTATTACTTTCAATAAGAACAGAAGTCCTAAGCCGTTTGTCCATCTGATCGGTTGATTGGCAAGTAGAACAATGGCACGCTATTACAGGTATTCCCTGTGAAGTGCCCGTACCTAAAAAAATTACTTTCAAGATCAGCGTTTTATTACACTGGCGAAATTACTAAAAATAACCATCGACCCAGCTTACTCAAATCAGAAAATCCTGTTTATCTTTAAACAAAAAAAATGAAAGGTGTACTTTATTTGATACCAAATACTTTAGGAGAGAGTGAAATAAAATATGTCATCCCAGATCATGTAATTTCCATAATTCATTCACTGGATCATTTTATTGTTGAAAATCTGAGGACTGCAAGACGTTTTCTTTTAAAAGTGGGTTATCCTGGAAGAATAGATGATATCCAATTTTATATATTAAATAAGCATACTATAAAAGAAGATATTCCAGGTTTTATAGATCCCTGTAAAGATGGTGTTGATGTTGGAATTTTGTCTGAAGCAGGAGTTCCAGTAATTGCCGATCCGGGAACAGTAATCGTAGAATATGCTCATAATTCTGGCATTAAAGTAGTTCCATTGACAGGTCCCTCATCCATTTTACTTGCCATTATGGCATCTGGTTTAAATGGTCAGAATTTTTCGTTTCTTGGATATCTTCCGGTGAAAAGAGCAGAATTAGCAAAAAGAATAAAAGAAATAGAATCCAGATCACTTAAGGACAATCAAACTCAAGTATTTATAGAAGCCCCATACAGAAATATGCAACTATTTGAGGAGCTGATAAAAGCGTGCAAGTCTACTACCTATTTAGCCATTGCTGTAAATCTCACAACCTCTGCTGAAAAAATTACACTTAAAAGCATTGAAAAATGGCGTCAATTCATTCCTGATCTCAATAAAAAACCTGCAGTATTCTTGCTTTTAGCAAGACCACTGTTAACAGAGACTAAATCAACCTCATAAACCAGAGTTGAATAGGGCCATATTAATGTACCATAATAGCTATGTATATATCCTTCAGCTCCATATGCAAGATAATAAGGGATTACAAATATAGCCTTCCCTCCTACTTTCATAAGCTTAACGCCCTCTTCTACTCCTGGTATAACCTGATTATATCCGATATAAAAGCTAAATGGATCCCCGGTTAAAGAATTATCAAACACTTGACCATTAAGGAATGAACCCTTATAAAAAATTTCAACTGTTTTGCTAATTGCCGGCGAATCTCCTGTTCCTGTTAATAATTCATGATAATAAAGTCCAGTCGATGTAGAATCATCCAATATATTTTTCTGCTGTAGGAATTCATTCAATAAACCTCTTTCATAAAGGACAATATTGCTAATAACATGGTGCAATTCAACATCAAAAATAAGAGAACTATATGGAGGAATATTTCCAAACTGAACATTTCCATATCCTAAATCGGAAGGGAAAATAATTATTGCTTTTCCACCTTCTTTCATTTTTCTCAGCCCTTCATATAAACCCGGAAGGCTAATTGTCCTCATATTAATCCGATTAGGCCCATATCGGACTTTTGAGTTATATATATCATTATCAGCCGCTGTTGCTGAATCTGATGTAACTACAACTGCTTCAGTTGAGATGATTCGGCAAGTAAAACTCAATTCCACCCAGTCATCTGCACCCGGAAAATTCCCAGTTCCCTCTGTTTCCTCTATATAATACAATCCACTTGAAGTCGGACTTACAGTGATATTATTCGCCTTAATATACTGATCTAAAAGCCTTTTCTCTGCAGCTTTCACTTCATCCTCATTATCTTTCATACAAGAATGGAGTCCAAATATTGAAACTAAAAGTGATGAAAGGAGTATAAAAAAAATTATTCTTTTACTCATGTATTTAAAAATTAAAATTTAAATGTTTTTTATTTCAAACCCTTACCCTGATGAAATTAGATGCAAATATATGTAAAATGGTTGCTTTAATAAAAATTTATTGAATCCTGAGTAATTCAATCTCATAAATAAGAGAAGTAAAAGGAGGGACAATTCCACTAACCGAGCCTTCTGATCCAAAGGCCAAACCGGACGGTAGAATTACCATAGCTTTC
>CAZKMG010000363.1:0-4095 GCA_964553465.1 uncultured Bacteroidaceae bacterium | reverse complement strand
GGGTTAAGAGTCACGGGTAAAATGGTTTCAGCATTAAAGCGTTTGGGATTCGATAGTGTGCTGGATACGGATTTTACTGCTGACTTGACTATCATGGAAGAAGGAACTGAATTATTGACGAGGCTTAAAAAAGTATTAGTTGATAAAGATCCCAGCGTTTCTTTACCAATGACAACTTCTTGTTCCCCTGGCTGGATAAAATTCATTGAACATATATTTCCTGATTATCTTTCAAATGTCTCTTCATGCAAATCTCCTCAACAAATGTTTGGAGCTTTGGCAAAAACTTATTATGCTCAAAAAAAAGGATTAAATGCCAAAGATATTGTTAGCGTTTCAATCATGCCCTGTACTGCTAAAAAATATGAAGCAGACAGACCTGAAATGAGATCAAGTGGTTATAAAGACGTTGATTACGTACTAACAACCAGGGAGTTGGCAAAAATGATCAAACAAGCTGGTATTCGCTTCCATAAACTGGAAGATATGAAATATGACAGTATAATGGGAGATTCTACCGGAGCTGCAGTAATTTTCGGAGCAACCGGGGGAGTGATGGAAGCTGCATTGCGCACTGCATATGAGCTGGTTACAGGTCGTGAAGTACCTTTTGAAGGGCTTAACATTATGCCCGTTAGAGGTATGGAAGGTGTAAGAGAAGCCAGTATTCTTATTGACAACTGCTTACCAGAATGGTCCTTCCTCAATGGAGTTGAATTAAAATGTGCAGTTGCGCATGGTCTGGCAAATGCCAAAACACTGATGACAAATGTTAGGGATGGAAAAGCATCGTATCATTTTATTGAAATAATGGCTTGCCCAGGGGGATGTCTTGGAGGTGGAGGACAACCTATACCTACAAATAAAATAATCCGTCAAAAAAGAGTAGAAGCAATTTATGCGGAGGACATGTCCATGCCCATCAGAAAATCTCATGAAAACCCTGAAATAGTTGAAATATATAAGGATTTTCTTGGTAAACCAAACAGTCATACCTCACATGAACTATTACATACTCATTATACCAAGAGAAAAAGGTACTGATGATTTAGAAATTATTTGCAAAAAACCGCCTCCGTATCAATTAGGGGCGGTTTTTTTATAAAACATATCAAAGCAGGCAACGCTTATCTGTTATTTATAATCCAAAAAATTTAATACAAAGGCCACAAAGAAGGATTGTGCCCCCGGCAAAAGTATGAATATGTCTTTCTAATTTTAAAGTTGGAATGAATTTTAAACCGAGGATTGAAGCAGATACAATTGCAATCATAGTAATAATTGTAATTCCAGTAAATGTAAATGTTACCATAATCATTTCAGAAAGATTATTTTTTACAGCAGGATAAAGAAGTAATGGAATAAATGGTTCGCAAGGTCCAAAAATAAAAATTATAAAAAGTATCCACGGAGTAAGTTCTTTAGAGTTTTTTATATTATGCGGATGTGAGTGTTCAGAAAAGTGCTCATGTTTATGAATATGAGCTGTCCCATTGTTATGATAATGCAAATGGTCATGTTTTTTACTTTTCATTGACTTCCTTACTCCCCATATCAAATATAAAAATCCAAATGTAATCATCATCCAGGCTGCAATCGCCCCTCTTGATGTTTCAATAGACACAACTTTATCCAGACTGAGTCCCAGAAAAATTCCCAGGATGCCAATAAGTAAAGAACTTCCAACATGTCCTAACCCACAAAAGAATGTAATTATCCCTGTTTTCCAGACCGACCAGTTTCTTGCTTTTGAAATTACTATAAATGGAATATAATGATCAGGTCCCAGAATCGTATGAAAAAACCCAATAGATAAAGCCGACAGGAACAATATGACACTTTCATTCCCCATTTATATTCAGAAAATAATTATGTAAGGCACTTATTATTAATGATGTTTAGGATTTCATTTCCTGCCTTTAGCACATTATCAGATAATGATTCCCCGAAATCAACATTCGCGGGCTGAATTCCTAAAATAAAAGTAGGCATCTTAAAGAAGTCTGATAACCTTTTCAATGATATATTATGAGTATTAAATGTCATATCCAGGATCTGATCTGTTTCAAGGATTTTGTAAGATCCGGGACTTAATTTCATTTCAATACAGTCTATGATAATTAACAAATCAGGATTAATTTTATTGATCTTACCAATATAATTCTCAATACTAACCTCAACAGTCAAGGATGAAATTTTCAAGCTTTTCCTTATTTTTCTGCTAATATAAACCCCCACTCCATCATCCTGTTTAAGCACATTCCCGATTCCGACAAATAGAATATTTTTTACTGGTAGACAAAGAATCCCTTCAAGACTGGTATCCATTTAGGATAGATATTTTACTAATACCTGTCGCAGGCAATTTGGACAAATAATATTAAACATGTCTTTTCTTTTCAGGTCATCACTTATTTTAACCTCAACATCCCGATTTGATGCGATAAATAACTTTTCATTGAGAACAGAAAGATTCAAAACTGAAGCAAAAGCTTTTGGCCCTAACTTTTTATGCATATACTGAATATGCTCTTTCGTAGTAATTATTGCACCACAACTTTTACATATGAGGAGTTCTTTTTCCTGGAACTCAACATTTTTATCCCTGTCGAAAACCGCCAGGTCGTAAATTTTATCTGAGAGGGTCACTCCTTTGCCAGTGATACAGTGCTCCTGACATTGACCGCAAAAAATACATTTACCATAGTCTCTACTAATAATTCTTATACCCTTTTCCTTATCATCATGATAAGTAATGGCATTCGGAGGACAAACATTAGCACAAGTTTCACATCCCACGCAATTAGTATCGTCAACCACAGGTTTTCCTCTGTACTTTTCAAAAGGAATATGAGGTTCTTTTGGAAATTTTGAAGTATATGCCGGGGAAAGCAAAGATACCACAGCCTCTTTTATTTCTCTTATTTTAGGATACTTCATTGTATGACATCTTTATAATCATCTTTAACACTTTTATCGCCCAGTTTAATTCCAAAATGATATGCTCCTCTTACAAGGGCATGAGCCGCAACTGTCGCACTAAAAAACAATACTGGAATAGCAATTAAAGCTTTTACCCCTGCTTCGGAAAATCCGAAATGGAATAATGCACCCAGAAGAATACTGCATGTTCCCAGGGTAACACATTTTGTTGCCGATTGCAGGCGATTATATACATCTGGTAAACGTATTAATCCAATACAACCAAAAAGGTTAAAAAGGATTCCAATACATATAAGAATAAAACTTATCATATTATTTTATTCATTTAGTTTTTTACCACTTAGATATTTAGCGAGTGTGAGTGTTCCAATAAAACTCAAGATGATCCAGGCTATTCCGATATCGAGAATAAAACTTCGTTGAGTCAGTATTGCCATTATTGCACATATTCCGACAACAAGAATTCCGAAAATATCAATAGCTACCATCCTATCGGCAATGGAAGGCCCACGTATAATTCTATAGAGGCAAAATGCACTCAGAATAATCTGAATATATAAGAGGATGTTTAAATAATCATTCATTCAAATATCTTTTTAATGTATTTCTCGAAACGACCTGATATTTTCTGACTGTATATTCCCGGATCCTCTGAGCTTATATAGATCCAATGAACAAAAATGGTTTCATCAATAATATCTACTGTAATTGTACCGGGTGTCATAGTAATGGAATTAGCCAACATGATTCGGGCAAATCCTGATTTTAATTCAGTTTTTACCTTTACGATTCCTGGTTTTATAGGCATAGCCGGATGCAATACCCGGTAAGCCACATCAAAATTTGCTTTAATACACTCCCAGGTGAAAATAAACAAGTATATAATAAGCCAGAAATAGCGATGAGGTTGAAAAAACTTATAAATACTAGTAAAAAAATACCGTGCAAAAATCCATGTTGTGAGTAAAGCAACAATTGCTCCCACAATGATATTGGATATCGTCAAACTGAAGGTTAATAAAATCCAGAAAATAAGGGACAATATATAAAATGTTACATATTTCATATCAGACACCTAAAAGGTTTAATGAATAAACATCAATATGCATAAGTGCATTAAGAGCCGGGCCCAGTATTACTTCACGAATTCCC
>CAZKMG010000362.1:0-4096 GCA_964553465.1 uncultured Bacteroidaceae bacterium | reverse complement strand
ATAATTAAAAAAATAACCTTAAACTTGATAAATGGATTAAGAAAATTCATAACTTGTGAGTTCAAACTGAAAGAAATTTCTTGTACTGACCAAATTTAAATAAATATTTAATAGTAAATTTTAAATTAATCTATAAATCCGGGATTTATGGAAAACCTTATCAAGCCGATAATTGTACCTTGGGATTTTACCCAGATAGCAATGAATGCTTACGAACATGCAGTAAATTTGGCAAATATTCTAAAAAAGGAAATTATTCTGTTACATATTGTACATGATGTATCAGATATTGATAATTCCTTTGAGAAGTTAAAAACAAAATCTTTGGAGTTGAAAGATACATTTAGTATCAATACTCATCCAATGATAAAAACAGGAAATATTTTTGATACAATAAGGGATGTTGCTCAGGAATATAAGTCTGAAATGGTAGTTATGGGTACTCATGGACGTAAAGGAATGCAAAAGTTTTTTGGCAGTAGAGCACTGAAAGTAATTGCCAATTCCAAGATCCCTTTTGTAGTAATACAGGATAAGCCGGTTACAAATAAGTTCGAAAAAATTTTGTTTCCGATCGATTTCAGAACGGAAAATAAAGAAAAAGTAAAATATATAAATTATCTGTCTAACCATTTTGGATCCAAGTTTTTACTTTTTAAAAGGAAATCAAGGGATCGACGTTTTAAAAGGAGAATAGCTTCAAATCTTCATTTCGTAGAAACATTTCTGAAAAACAGCAACGTCAATTATGAAATTTATTCTGCTGCAGGTAAAAAGTCATTCGAAAAAGAAGTAGTTCAATTTGCAAAAGAAATGAATACCGAATTGATCCTTGTTCTTACTACTAGAGATATTAGTTTTTTTGATTATCTTATTGCAGCCCGTGAACAATACATAATAGCAAATCCGGAAAAAATACCAGTCATGTGTATAAATCCCAAACCGGCAAAACTAGCATCTGGTTTCAGTGCAACCGGAGGTTAAGATAGATCGGTTGTACATATTGAAAACAAGGCTTTGGCCTTGTTTTTTTATTTCTGAAGTATTCAGATCAAGGTATTAATTAATAAACAATTACAAATGTTTTTTCTAAAATCTGTGCGACATTATTGATATATGTGGACTTTATACGGCAGACATGTCCGCCGATAGGAGGACATCGTACCCGTAAAATAAATAATTATATCCGGATGCTACAGTTTTAAATATTATTAATTATAAATCAGTCAATTAGAATTAATATCCAATCGTACAACACAAACTGTATAAAAATATTAGGATAACATAAAGATGGAAATAATCTTTGCAACAAATAATTATAATAAGATCCGGGAAGTTCAGCAAATCGTAGTCAGAAAAATAAAAATAATAAGTTTGGATGAATCTGGATTTAAGGCAGATATACCTGAAGATTTTGATACTTTGGAAAAAAATTCAAGTCAAAAAGCATGGTTTATTTATGAAAACCTTGGCAGAAATTGTTTTGCCGATGATACTGGGTTGGAAGTTGAAGCTTTAGGTGGTGCTCCAGGAGTATTTTCTGCCCGGTATTCCAGGATTGGAGACAATAAATTCTCACATTTGGATATTGTTGAAGGAAATATATCCAAGCTCCTTGAAAATCTAAAAGATACTGAGAATAGACGTGCAAGGTTTCGAACTGTAATTTCATTGATTTTTAATGGGAAGGAGTATCAGTTTGAAGGAATTATAAATGGCGAAATTTTAAAAGAAAAGTTTGGAGCGAAAGGATTTGGTTACGATCCTGTTTTTTTACCCGAGGGTTATTCATTAAGCTTTGCTCAGATGACTATGAAGGATAAAAATAAAATTAGTCATCGTGGTCTGGCCATAGCTAAACTTGCTGAATTCCTTAGTAAAGTATAATAATTTGGGTTTTTTTATCGTATTTACTAATCTGGAGTATTTGTTATACAGACCTACTTTCATTCTTTCAATGGGGGTATAATATTCTGTCACTGATATATAAAAGGTTTTGAGAATAAAGAAATATTGAACATTTTACAGGAAATGAATGAAAAGAAAAATACTTTCTTTTGTTTTGATACATTTATTTAGTTCCCTTTTTTCACAAATTCCAATTGGTACCTGGAGAAGCCACCTTCCATATGCAAATGCTACAAAAATTGCAAAAGCTGGCAATAAAGTGTATTGTTCTACCCGGGGAGGATTATTTTATTTTAATACGAATGATAACAGTATCGTCAAAGTTTCAAAAGAAGACGGACTTTCTGACTCAGAAATTACAGCATTAGCTTATTCCACCACTGCTAAAATTTTAATTATTGGATATAGTACTGGAAATATTGATCTAGTTCAAAATAACAATATTTTCAACTTGTCGGTTATTAAAAATAAACTGATTCCAGGGGATAAACGCATTTACAATATATATATATATGATGAGACCGCATATTTAGCTTGCGGATTTGGTATTGTTGCAGTTAATATTACCAAAAAAGAAATTCGGGAAACATATTATATTGGAGAAGCTGGGACTCAACTGAAAATAAATGAAATATGTTTGGATAATCAAAATATTTATGCAGCAACAGATAAAGGTGTTTTTTTCGCAGATCTGAATTCTCCAAACCTAATTGATTATAATTCCTGGACAAGAGACTCATCTATTCCAAACTATGACAAAGTTTTTAATACAATTACATATGCTTCAGGAAGAATTTATGTTAATTATTCAAGCGGTATTCCCAACGGGGATATTGTATATTACAAAGAGTCAGGTGTTTGGAATCTTTATCCAAAATTTCAGAATAATAACTGTCATCAACTAACAGTTTGGCAAGATAATGTAATGATTCTAAGCAATTTTGATGTGGATGTTTATGATTTAAATGGTATAAATTTAAGACATGTGTTCTTTGGTCAACCTAATAATGCTTTTAGGGATGAAAATGGCGTTCTTTGGGTTGCAGATGGATTGGGAGGATTAATACGAAATATGGATAATACACCATTACTTAAATTAGCTCCCAATGGGCCCGGCAGTACTTATGTTTCTTCAATCAGGATTGGGAATAATACTCTCTATGCTGTACCGGGTGGTCCTGATCCAGGCTTTGGTAATCTTTACAGAACAGCTGAAGTTTATACCTTCAAAAATAATATATGGACAAACTGGAGTAATGATACATTCAGGGATTTTAACAAAGTTATTATAGATCCCTTATATTCAGATCATTACTTTGTAACTTCATGGGGATACGGTCTTTTTGAATTTGAAAATGGTGAACTGAAAAAAATTTATCGAAACGAGAATAGTACATTGGAAACGGTTATACCTGGTGAGATGTATTACAGGCTTGGAGGTTCAACGTTTGATCGGGAAGGGAATTTATGGGTAACTAATTCGGGTGTTCCTGAACCTGTTTCTATCTTAAAAACGACAGGTGAATGGCAAAGCTTAAGTCTTGATAATATGATCACTGGTAACATGGGTGATATTATTGATACAAATTCTGGTTTGAAATGGATAATTCTTACTGGTGGGAGAGGATTATTTGTGATTGATCCCGGGACGATCAATAATTTGGATGATGATAAATATAAAAGAATTGACATTGTTGATGAAGCAAATAAGATTATTACAAATGAAGTATATACTGTGGCAGAAGATAAAGATCATTATCTGTGGATAGGCACGAATATGGGTATTCTGGTTTTTTACAATCCAACAAGTGTCTTTACTTCAGCGAATTTTTATGCCAGACCAATCATAGTGCCGAGAAATGATGGTACTAATACTGGAGATATATTACTGGGCACTGAAACCGTTAGTTGTATTGCAGTGGATGGTGCAAATCGAAAATGGATAGGGACAACAAATGCAGGTGTTTTTCTTGTTTCAGATGACGGGATGAAACAAATCCATAATTTTAATACTGAAAATAGCCCGTTATTATCCAATTCGGTAATTGATATTGCAATTAATGATAAAACCGGGGAAGTGTTTTTTGGAACAGAAAAGGGTATTGTGTCTTTCAAGAGCGATGCAACGGAGCCTTCAGATGTATTTAAGGATGTTTATGTTTATCCTAATCCTGTAAGAGAGGATTAT
>CAZKMG010000361.1:0-4102 GCA_964553465.1 uncultured Bacteroidaceae bacterium | reverse complement strand
GACATTAACGCTTACAACCAACGGAGGTTCATGTGGAACCGCATCATCAAATAAGACACAGGTTGTTAATCCATTGCCAACAGCTAATGCAGGATTGGCTCTGAGCCCGATATGCCAGGAAAGCACTTCGGAAGCCCTGGGAGGAACTGTAGGAGGTTCAGCTACAGGAGGAAGGTGGTCAACTCCAGTGGGTGGATCTTTTAGTCCAAATGCGACAACATTGAATGCAAAATGGACAGCTCCAGCAGGATATAGCGGTACAGCAACATTAACACTTACAACTACTGGAGGAACATGTGGAACGACATCATCAAATAAGACACAACTTGTTAATCCATTACCAATAGCTAATGAAGGGTCTGCCCTTAGCGAAATATGTCAGGGAGGTACCTCAAAACCATTGGGTGGAAGTGTTAGTGGGTCAGCCACAGGAGGAACATGGTCAACAACGGCAGGAGGAAACTTTGTTCCAAACGCAACAGCTTTAAATGCAACCTGGACCCCACCGGCAAGCTATAGTGGTACAGCTACATTAACTCTAACAACAAGCGGAGGGGTATGCGGTACTACATCTTCAAGTAAGCCGCAAATTGTTAATCCATTACCAAAGGCTGATGCGGGAACTGGTGGAAATGAATGTGATTTGAATTTCAAGTTTAAAGCAGCAACAACACCTGGCGTAGGCACCTGGTCACAAACAACAGGACCAGGTACATCAACATTTTCTCCCAACGCAAACACTCCAACTGCAACAGTTACAGTATCAGCTTATGGCACCTATACCTTTACATGGACAGAGGTAATAGGAACCTGTTCTAATAGTTCAACTGTAACAGTGAACTTCTACCAGCAACCTATTGCCAATGCAGGAACGGGAGGTAATAATTGTGGTCTTGAGTTCTTTCTTAAAGGATCGCTAAATGTTGGTACAGGAACATGGACAAAGGTAAGTGGGCCTGGTAATGTTTCATTTAGTCCTAATGCAAATACTGCCAATGCATTAGTTACAGTAACTGCTTATGGAAGTTATACTTTCAGATGGACTGTGGTGAACGGCACGTGTTCCAATAGTGCAACAGTTAACGTGAATTTCATTCTGCAGCCTGCTGCAGATGCAGGATCAGGTGGACATGAATGTGACTTGGATTTCAATTTGAATGCAGTTGCATCAACAGGGACGGGAACATGGACCAAAGTCAGTGGCCCGGGAGAAGCGGTATTTACGCCGGATATTCATCAACCTAAGGCGACGGTCACTGTTGACACTGTGGGCATTTACGACTTTGCCTGGACTGTTGTAAACATTAGCTGTACCTCAAGTGATATTGTCAGGGTAGAATTCCATGATCTTCCGTCAATAAATGCAGGAATTGATACTGCAATATGTAAAGGTGATAATATTCAATTATTTGCACAGGGAACTGGTAGCTTTGCCTGGGAACCGGATGCTTTAGTAAGTGATCCTGAAATTCAGGATCCGTTTAGTAGCCCTGACACAACAACAACTTTTACAGTTACCCTGACTGATCAGTACGGATGTAAGAATTCTGATGATATATTAGTTGAAGTAAGAGAAAAACCTATTGCAAATGCTGGCCCTGACAAGGTTCTGGAGTATACGTTTAACACAACTCTGGAAGCAGAGTTGGCCAATAATTATGAAACGGGTGTATGGTCCTTAATTTCAGGTACAGCTAGTTTCCAGGATGCTAGCTATGAAAAAACATCTGTAAGCGGACTTTCAATTGATGAAACAATACTCCTCTGGACAGTTACAAATGGAGTTTGTCCACCATCCAAAGACTCAGTAATCATTACTGTCCGTAGTCAGGTGATTCCAACATTAATTACACCAAACATGGATGGTAAGAATGATTATTTCAAAATCCAAGGGATTGCAACACTCGGAAAAACTGAATTTGTTGTTTTTGACAGGAGCGGATTGCAGGTGTATAAAAACAATAACTATGCTAACGAATGGAATGGGGTTGATTATAATGGAAATCCCTTACCGGATGATACCTATTTCTACGTTTTTAAAACAGCAAGTGGCAAGTCGGTTAGCGGTTATATTGTAATAAGACGTTAGTATAATCGGCAGTTGTTAAGTAAATAAATAATAAAATAGAAACTATATGAGACTGGATGTTTTTGACAAGAGAGAAAAAAATATTTCTATGTATACTGTAATGTAAATAATTGAATGATGTGGCTTTAACTTACTTTTTTTGAGACTGCATGCTTTGTAAGGGAGATAAAAGTAACTATTTAAAAGCTTTACAAATTAGAATTCATTAGATATTGAAAGTAAAAAATTACGAAACATCATTTTTTGAGAACACATTTTTCCTCTTCAAACTTAAATTTTGTCCTGATGATGATAAAAAGTGAGACAAATTAATATGAATGCTAATACTGAAAATTCTTATGAGAAAACGGAATAAAATAAACCATTTAAATAATACCGGCTTAGATTTTATGAGTTAAAGAAAGCTCATCAGAGTTTTGAAAATAAATTTTAAACTGATGAAAAAGTTTATAAAATCATTTGTTTTACTGCTTTTCCCAGTAAGTTTACTCGGGCAGTTAACACCTGTTTCTGATCAATACATACTTAATCCGATGACGATCAATCCTGCTTATGCCGGAAGGAGAGGTGTGTTAAACATTGCAGCGTTTTACAAACAGCAATGGGTTGGTATAACTGGATCTCCTGAAACGGTTACATTAGCCGGCGATGCACCTCTTCTGGATGAAAAAATCGGATTAGGGCTCATTATTGTAAAGGATAAGGTGGGCGTAACAAAGAAGACACAATTTCTTACTAATTATAGTTATAAAATTGACCTGAATGAGGGAAATCTATCTTTTGGCCTTGGTGCAGGATTAATTACTACAAATACAAAGTGGTCAGATTTAGTGGTTATTGATCCGGGTGATGAAAATTATTTAATTGATTCCAAAGTTTTCGTTATTCCGGATTTCCGCTTAGGTGTATATTACTCCAATCAAAATTACTTCGCCGGCTTTTCAATTCCCAGGTTATTAGATTACAATTTTAACTCCGATAAAAATAAATATTCTGTGAAACTTAGTCCAGATAAATATGAATATTTAATTAATACAGGGTATGTATATGATATTTCTGCGAAAGCCAGGGTATACCCTTCATTACTTATTTCTTATTCTCCTGGAGAAAAATTACTATACGATATTAATACTCATTTTAGTTATGTTGACAAGTTTTGGGTTGGATTTTCTTACAGGAATAAACGTTCTCTCGCCGGATTCTGTCAGTTTCAGGTTAATAACCAATTAAGGGTTGCTTACACATATAATTTTGATTTTGGCAAGCTTAGATCTTATAGCAGCGGGTCACATGAAATAATGCTAAGGTATGAGTTTCGATATAAGGTTGATGTTGTTACTCCGTTAAATTTTTAAAGCTGAAAGTTAGAAGTTTGGGGTGCATCGAATTACAAGGAAGAAAAAGTTGAATTTCGTTGAAATCTTGAACATCACAAAAGTCAAGTGCATTCTGAATCAACAATCTATTGGAGTAAGATAATTACAGTTTTCTTGGTTTGAATCTCAAAAAGCAGAGTCAGTTAGTTGAGATGCATATAAATTATTTGCCATTTTTATCTCTATTGGTAAATACTTTAAGTAATTTAGACTCTGTAAAATCAATGTACATTTTTAACCTTACATGAGACTAAAAATTTTCATAAGCTATTTAATTACTTTATTTCTTCATCAGTTTATATTTGGTCAGACAGAGACCTACACCATTGAAAAAGCCTCATTCAGTTCAGATAACCACAATGAATTTTCTCCTGTTTATTATAAGAACCTGATAGTTTTTTGCACTAATCGCAGTACGGGTTTTTCTAATTATTCATCCTCCCGGAATGAAGGTTTTTTCAAAATTTTTTACAAGGATACTATCGCGAGTTCAAAAGAACAGAGTCCAAAATTATTTTCAAAAGATCTTACCACCAGATTGAATGATGGACCTGTTACATTTAATAGTAGAGGAGATACGATATACTTTTCAAGGAATCTGATCGTAGAAGGTAATATGAATGAACTTTCTTCTAAC
>CAZKMG010000360.1:0-4141 GCA_964553465.1 uncultured Bacteroidaceae bacterium | reverse complement strand
TAACTATTAAAAAATTTATCCACTATGGAGAGAAAATCCTGGTATTATCTTATAATTCCTGCAATCTTCGCAATAGCAGTGTTTGAACTTATTATCGGGGGATGTCACAAAGATGAAAAGGCTTCACTGCCAGTCGTAAGTACAGCTGCGGTTAGCAATATTTCAACGACCACAGCCGTATGTGGCGGAAATGTTACTGATAATGGCGGATCTGATGTTTATGCCAGGGGAGTTTGCTGGAGTGAAGGTATGATGCCATCAACATCAGGGTATTCAACCTATAACGGCAAAGGAACCGGGAGTTTTTCAACCTTAATTACAGGATTGAAAGGTGGTACTAAGTATTATGTCAGGGCTTATGCTACCAACAAAGCAGGAACAGGCTATGGTCCTCAACAGGTTTTTACCACCCAGGAAATTATAATTGATACTTCTTATTTTCCCATCGCTGTTTGGTTGCAAAGTCCTTCTTCCGCATCTGCATACAGAGATAATGGGATAAATATGTTCATAGGATTATGGAACGAACTTGACCAGAATCAACTAAACCTTCTCAGGAGTGCACATATGAAAGTCATTTGCGCTCAGAATAGCTTTGGGCTGGATAATCTAAGCGACACTTTAATTTATGGATGGATGCATGGTGATGAACCTGATAATGCACAATGGAACGCCGCATTACAAAAATATGATCCATGTATTGATCCTGCAATTATTATCCAGGATTACGAAACCATTAAGCAAAACGATCCTTCCAGACCTGTTTACCTGAACCTTGGCCAGGGAGTGTCATATATTAATTATATAGGACGGGGTGCCTGCAGGGCAAATACAGATATGTATAAAGTTTCTAACAATGGATATCTGAAAGGTTGTGATATAGGATCTTTTGATATTTATCCGGTTAACAATTCGGACTCTGAAACTAGCGGTAATCTTTGGTACGTTGCCAAAGGTATTGATAACCTGATTGCCTGGTCTGATAATTCAAAACCAGTTTGGTGCTGGATTGAAACGACAAAAATCAGCGAAAATAGTTCAGCTAAACCCACCCCATTCCAGGTAAAAGCTGAAGTATGGATGGCCTTGATTCATGGGGCAAAAGGATTTGGCTATTTCTGTCATATTATGTCCCCCTCTTTTGATGAAGCAGCTTTATTACATGACCCCACCATGATACAGGCCGTTAAAGATATCAATGAACAGGTAACGTCACTGGCTTCGGTACTGAATAGTACCTCTACAAACCAATATGCAACCGTAAACAGTAGTAACAATATGGTCCCTGTTGACTTTATGACAAAAAATTATGGTGGGGCAAATTATATTATTGCTGTAGGGATGAGACCCGGAGTAACTACTGCCACTTTTAATGTAACATCCGGAACCCAGGTAGAAGTTATTGGTGAGGGTCGTAATTTAGATATTTCAGGAGGATCATTCAACGATTCCTTTACATCGTATGATGTTCATATATACAAAATTACACCATAAAAATTTACATTCATTCATTTTCACATTTTCACATTTTCAAATTTCTCCATTATTGACATTCCTGAAGGGATGCTGCAAATATCGATAGTTTCTTTCCAATCAGTCATTTGCTGTTTATTTTTCAATTTTATCAATTCAGCATGAATATCAAAGTCTTTAACACAATAAATTTCATATCCATGTTTTTCAATTACTTCGTATAATTCCATTTTTCCCTCATCCGAATTTTTTCCGAAGCTCTCGGTTATTATGACAGGTTTATATTTCGATATTAAACCAGAAATGGATTTTACAATTTCCAGATCATATCCTTCTGTATCGATTTTAATGAATGACAGTTTCTTAAGCCAGTCTGAATAGTTCATTTCAAGAAAATCCAACAAATTAACTCCTTTAATTTTATCGGGATAAATAAATTTCCCGTGCCGGCTTTCCTTTATTAGAGAAATCCCTCCATTTCCAAAAGAAGCCTCTGATGAAATAAAATAAAACTCTTCTTCTTTAACTGATATAGCATAAGGATAGGTAACAATATTTGTCTTTTCTTTATTGAGAGAAGCATTTTTTAGCAATATTTTATAAGCATACGGATTTGGATCAAATCCGAGTGTTAAGCCACTTTTGCCTGTGGCCAAAGCTATGGGTACAGTTGTGTCACCAACATTAGCCCCTATATCAATAGAAAGGCCCCCCATTTGGATAATTTTCTTGAAGAAATCAATTGTTTCCTGTCGGAAATTTACGGTCCTGGCGATAGGATTATTCCATACTGCAAAATCAACTTTCCCCTCCCTTTCAAGGTAATAGCTAATGATATTTGCGGAGTATTCTTTGGTAAACCTCCTGGCTTTCTTTCGACGGAAAGATTCTCGTAAATAGTTTATCATAGATAATCGAATATAAATTATTCCTGACGTTATTTTATTATTGAATCAAGGTATAAAATGCTTCATTCACCTTTCAACATAATTAGATGGGACTTATTCTTTTTCCCAAATATAATGATAATAGATGTGTACAAAATTGTTTCATGTCAGTATGATTAAAAAATTGTACCCAATATAGAATTATTACTGGAATTCATATTTAATTGTAAATTTCCCTCTTCTAGGAATGAGTTTTACATAAATTGGTTATTAAATCCGTCAGTTATCAAATTACGCTTTTATAATTTAAGTGCTGCTTAAAGAAATGTAGAGATGTTTTTTCAGGGGGGTAACCACTCTATTATAGGAAAATCTTAATTATTTCTATTGATAAACTTTAGTTATTGAAGGTAATATTAAGGAATATAGAAGATATTCTATCCAAGGAAGAACTCAAATAAATTTAAAAGAATTTTTTTATTAGCAGCTTCATATTTTTTGTACAGGCTAAGCATTTTCTCTTTTTGCATGACATAGGTAGAGAGTTCAATATCATCCTCACAGAAATAAATAAGATTTTCAATTGCCTTATCGGTCATCTCAAGATGAAATTGCATAGCTAGAACTTTTTCTTCATAAATAAATGATTGGTTTTCAGTGGCCTCGGAACTGAAAACTCTGTATGCATTTCTTGGAATGTCAAATGTTTCATTGTGCCAGTGAAATACTGTAATTTTATCAGGTAAAAACCTTAGCTGGGTTTCACCCAAACCTGGAGTGGTTTTAAATATCGGATACCATCCAATTTCTCTTTCCTTATTCTTATAAACTTCCGCACCAAGAACAGAAGCGATCAGCTGTGCACCAAGACAAATACCCACTACAAACTTATCACTCTGGATAGCTTCCTCAATGGTCTTCTTTTCTGCTGGAAGCCAGGGATATTCATTCCCCTCATAGATATTCATTGGTCCGCCTAAAATGACCAGCATATCATAATCCGTAACAGGTAAAGATTGCTCTCCGTCAAAAAGTTTGGTGAGATGCATTTCATACCCCTTCATTTCAGCTATTTTTTCAATATAACCTGGGCCTTCAAAAGTAATATTCTGCAATATCTGTATTTTCATCATTATTGTTATGATTTCAAAAATAGTAATAAATGACGAGGGATCATTATTATTTAATATACAATTCGTCATAATGAATCATGAAAGATAGAAAAGTCCCATCTAAAAATAATTATAAAGTGCGAGTAAATAACCCATACAAATGGTAATACCTTAATAAACATGGTTAAAATGTACATGCCTTAAGTTGGGATTTATTCATCAAAAATCTATATTTGCTAATTAATCATAAAATACTGTAAATGAGAATTAAGTTTATTGGTCTGGCTATCCTGCTTGTAATTATAGTTGTTCTTGTCATTATTAATCAAAAAAAACCAAAAAATCCTGCAAATCCAATGGCGGCATTACTCATGGATAAAAATAATTTTGATACTATTATAGATGGTAAAAAAGTTGAGCTTTTCACGCTTAGCAACGACAATGGTATTTCCATTCAACTGACAAATTATGGAGCTCACCTGGTCTCAATAATTACTCCTGATAAAAATGGAAATTTCGCGGATATATTACTTGGATACAAAAACATTGAAGGATACATCCACGATGGTTCATATCTGGCCTGCATAGTAGGCCCTTTTGCAAACCGTATAGCAAAAGGTAGATTTATTATTGATGGAATTGAATACAATTTACTGATTAATAATGGAG
>CAZKMG010000359.1:0-4141 GCA_964553465.1 uncultured Bacteroidaceae bacterium | reverse complement strand
GTAAGATTTTTATCCATATTTGTGTTTAACGAACATGCTCGTTTCATAAGCAATTATTATAAATATGATTAAACAACCTACTAAACTTAATAAATAACCTCCATCTACACCAAACTTTTATAGCTTAAAAACTGTAAGAATTTAAAAAAAAATGATATGCGAACCATTTTATGGAAGTCGGCAAAAAAAATTTATGGAAATAAATATGAATAATTATTATATGATCTTGATATAGTCAATTTTATCAGGTTATATACAAATTGAATCAGTTTAAAAAAATAAAAAAGACAGATCCGTTCTGGATACTGTCTTTTTGTAGTAGCTTAGGTTAGTAGTAGAAAAGGTGAAATAACTGTATATGGTAAATATAATGCCAGCTAATAATATTACCAACTTAAATTTTATATTTTATCACTTTTTCTGATTATTTAGAATGGATCAATAATGATCAAATTATTTTTAATTTCATTTTACCTTATTTTCTCTTGAAGCTTTTCATTTTCTCTATATTGAGCTTTCCATAAATAAAAATACTCTCCATGCTGTGAAATGAGTTTATTATGATCTCCCTGTTCGTAAACTATTCCATTTTTAATAAACAGAATTGAGTCGCAGGTTTTAACTGATGATAGTCGATGAGTAACTAATATTATTGTTTTTCCCTTGTTTTTTAAATCTAGCAGAAATGTTATCAATTCTTCTTCAGATTTTAAATCAAGGTTAGATCCTGGTTCATCTAATAAAAGTATTTCAGGATCAGAGTACAATGCTCTTGCAATTGCAATTTTTTGTTGTTCACCTCCTGATAACCTTTTACCATTTTCCCCAAGGATTGTATAAATGCCTTCCTGTAGTTTATTAATCATTTCCCGCGCTCCTATTTCATTACAAATCTTTAATACTTTACTTACATTTGGCGTTTGACAAGAAAGAGCAATATTTTCCAAAATAGTACCACAAAAAAGGTCTATTCGTTGAGGAACTGAAGAGATAATTTTGGATAAAGATTCTCTTGACAAATACTTCATGTCATAATCTCCAAAATATATTCTTCCTTTAACAGGTTTATATATCCCTTGTAAGATATTTAATATGGTTGATTTACCAGAACCACTCTCTCCAACAATTCCTGTAAAAGAGCCTTGTTTGATTTCAAAATTAATATTTTCTAAAATATTTAATCCCGATCCATATCTGAATATAACATTTTCGGCTTTTATTTTCTTAATTTCTTTTCTGTTCAGGGAGATGCTTTCCTTACTGAAATATTCTTCATCAAGGTCAAAAATCTCAAAAAGCCTGTCTGCAGCTATTATAGCATCCTGGATTGAATGATTCATGGTAATAATACCGGTTAGAGGATTTAAAAGATAAGCAAATAATGAATATAATGACACTAATTCACCAGCAGTTAATTCCCTGCTGAAAATTTTAAAAGTTCCCGCCCAGAGTAATATTAATAAAAAACTCCCTGATATAAGTTCAATAAGATATTTGATAAAGATTGCATTCTTGTTTACAATAAAAGATGATCTTAATAGAGAAACAAACTTAGTCTCAAACTTGAGTAATTGTTTCCAGCCACTTCCGAACTGCTTTACTGTATTAACTGTATGAATCGATTCAACAAGCTGAGACTCTAGATCAGCTGATTGTTCCATCGTTTTTCTCAGATTTCTTTTATTAAAACTGTTATAAATCGAATATATAAGGATAAATACAGGGACAATCATAATAATATACAATGCTAGCTTACTGGAATAAATAAACATGAGAATGAAGCTAAATACTACAATCATTATATTTACAATGATTTCAACAGCAATTGTATTTATAAAGCTCCTAATTTTAACTGCATCATTTAATCGTGAAATAATCTCGCCTGTTCGCATTGTCTCAAAAAACCTTACCGGGAGTTTAAGGAGGTGTCGGTAATATCCCATAATTAGAACAATATCAATTTTTTGTCCAGTTTTTAGAAGAAACATGCTTTTAGTGAAACCTATTACAGCCTTGAAAATCATTACAAAAAGCAACATAAGACTCATGATATTCAATAATTTAATATTTAATCCAGGAATAACATGATCGATTAACTTTTCTACGTAGATAGATAAGGCTAATCCCATAATGCTGTAATATATTGCACCAGCAAAAGATTGATAAAGAGTTCGTCTATGTGGTTTGATGAGACTTATAACTCTTCGCCATTTTGAAAAATCCCCATGATTTTTAGATATCTTGCCTTCAGGAATAAGAAGTATTAATATACCAGTCCAACAAGCAATAAATTCTTCTTTTTCCCAATACTCTATTTTCCCTGTGGATGGATTCATTATTTTGATGGATTTCTTCCCTACTCGATAAATGACTATAAAATGATGCCAGCTATTTTTAAGAACAATATGAGCTATGGCAGGTATTGGAACTTCATGAAGCCTTTCATGTTCAGTCCTGATCCCTTTTGCATTAAAACCAAATTTTTCTGCTGCCTCAATCATACCACTCAAATTTGTGCCACTTTGATCAGTTCCTGCATACTGACGAATTTTTGATATTGGAATTCTTGAACCATAAAAGGCTGCAACTGATGCAAGGCAGGCAGCGCCACAATCACTTATATCATGTTGTTTTATTTTGATTCCTGATAACATTATTTCCCTATACTGGTTTATATCTTTTACCCTAATCTATCCAATCGTATGATCTATCTCTTATTAATTGCCAGAGGTTCCGGTGTATTAAAATAAATTGGGACGTTAAAGTCATTCCCGGACTAAGAGAAACGGTTTTGTTTTTATACTTTAGCTGATAGGGTGTATCTGGTTGACAAATTACCCGAAAATAGGGGAGGTTTTCTATAATTTCATAATCCGCTGAAATACTCAGGCATCTTCCTTTAAGAAACCCCCAATATTTATAATCAAATGCATCAATTTTAAATATGGTTCTCATTCCAGGTTTAATAAATCCAATTTTTTCTGATGGAATATACATCTCTGAAATCAGGTTTGTATCAGGAATCAGTTCACAAATCTTCTTTCCTGAAAAACAATAATCCCCCTTGTAAATAGTCCTTATCCCCTGAATGGTTCCATCAGCAGGAGATTTGATCTTTGAATCTTTTATATACTGTTCCAATGTAATAATATCGGCCATCAGGGATGATTTCTTCTGGATTAATCCATCAAGTTGCTCTTGCCAGTGCATTTGGTTTGAATTAATCAGCGATTTAAGCTTTCCAGCCAGACTAAAATGTTTTAATTCAATATCTTCCATTTCTTTTTTGCTAATCATACTATCAGATTCGAGAGTTTTGAAACGAAATAAATCGGTTTCTGACTGCTTGATTTCCATTTGAAGAATCTTTTGCTCCTCAGTACACAATACGACATCAGCTTTATATTTCGAGGAACTAATAGAATCTAAGGAAATTGGGTAATGATTTGAAAGATATTTACAATCATGCACCCATTCGTTAGTTCTTAACAATTCAGCCTTTAATAATTCCAACTGCGCCTCCTCCTTATATGTTTGAATCTCAATTATAACATCGTTTTTTTTTACTTTTTGACTTTCTGCTACATAAATTTGATTAATAATCCCAGTCACAGGTGAACAAATTTGTTTCTTATCAGAACTGGGTCTGAGTGTACCTCGAAATTCAACGAACACAGGAACTTTAACTATAAACATTATACCTGCAGTGAGTAAAAGAAAGGACAATAATATAGTATAAAGTATTTGTGAAGTGCTGCTGACGGAGCAAAACAATTCCTCTGCAGAATTCCTTAAATCGTGATCTTCTAAAATATTCAAGGACATAGTTGAAATTTTTTAATGACATAAAGCTTGAAATGATTTTTCATTCCTTTATGGCGGAAATAATATCAGGACCGGTTTTAAGAAAGTTAACAGGTCATAAAAAATTTCCTTGATTCCTTTTCTTTATTCTTAATTATCAAAAAAGAAAAAAATCAGCTTGGTGTGTAATGCTTTTTATAAAAAAATGAAGAGGGGAAGCCAGTTTATAGGTTTAAATCATAGCTTCTCTAATGTAATGATTGTACTCTGTCACTTTTGAAAATACATATATGGGATGGTTCAAGAAGAAAGCATAAATTGCCAGGATAGATACAAT
>CAZKMG010000358.1:0-4144 GCA_964553465.1 uncultured Bacteroidaceae bacterium | reverse complement strand
GGGAAAAAGGAAGAATATGCTGCTGCTGAAATCTTTTGCAGGAAATTACTGGATTATTTTCTATCTCAGTTTCCTTCTTTTTCATAATATTATGTGTATTGGAGATTTTGCTATGGTAAGCTTTTTCCTTAAACATAAGGATAAAGAATTATACACATATGATGACCACAAAGAAAAAACATCATATATTTTTGAGAAAACAAAGAGAAAAGCGAGTGATACGGAGTGAACTTTTAAGATTTTTCTTTGTTTGAAAGTTTATTATTATTCATTAAAATTTTAACAAATGTCTACTATTACTTTAAAAGGTAATCCTGTTCAAACATCAGGAACCCTTCCTAAACCAGGATCTTCAGCTCCGAATTTCAGATTGGTAAAAACCGATATGACAGAAGTTACTCTTGCTGACTTTAAGGGTAAAAGAATTGTATTAAATATTTCTCCTAGTATCGATACCGGTGTTTGTGCCGCATCTGTCCGAAAATTTAATGAGGAAGCCCACAATTTAAAGAATACGGTTGTTTTATATGTTTCTAGGGACTTGCCTTATGCTCACAAACGTTTCTGTAGTGCAGAAGGATTAGAGGAAGTAATTCCAGTATCAGCATTCCGTTCTCCTGATTTTGGGAAAATGTATGGTGTAACCATGGATAGTGGTGCCATGGCGGGACTTTTTTCCAGGGCAGTGGTTGTACTGGATGAAGCCGGAAGAGTCATTTATACTGAACAAGTACCTGAAATTACACAGGAACCGGATTATGACAGGGCTTTAGAAGCCTTGAAATAGAGTCTAATCCTAAGACAATAATTGAAACAAACAATCCCTGTGGAAAAAACTTGAGATTTAGTGAAGGGGCTAGATAGGAAACCATCAAATGTGCAGATTACTATTTTAGTAAATTAGCTAACTGAATTATTCCTGTTATATTTAATGATCATTATGAATCGTTTTACTTCAGCTCTGAAATCTTTTCCTCGTACATTCTGGACAGCGAATACCCTCGAGCTTTTTGAACGTTGGGCTTATTACGGTATTTTTAATCTTCTGGCGCTTTACCTGACCAATTCACCTGAAACCGGTGCGCTAGGTTTTACACAGATTGAAAAAGGGTTGATTATGGGTATTGTTAATGCAATTCTCTATTTTCTCCCTATCATAACCGGTTCTATTGCTGATAAATTTGGATATAAGAAAGTCCTCCTTGTTGCTTTTGTCATATTGTCCTCAGGGTATTATTTAATGGGGGTTGTAAGTTCTTTCGGTTCCGTCTTTCTAACCTTTTTGTATGTTGCCATTGGAGCTGCTCTTTTCAAACCTATTGTCTCAGCAACTATTGCAAAAACGACTCATGCTGGAAATTCCTCGCTAGGTTTCGGAATCTTTTACATGGTAATTAATATTGGAGGATTAATAGGCCCGATCATAGCTTCTGAACTCAGGGAAATTAGTTGGAAATACATGTTTAGTATGTCTGCAGGCGCAATAATGCTTAATATAATAATCTTATTGATTTTTTATAGGGAACCAGCAAGAGAAGTTACAAAAGAGTCTTTAGGACGCAGCATTAAACAGGTATTTATAAATATTTTTACTGTTCTGAAAGATCTCCGCTTTGTTGCATTTCTGGGAATTCTTGTTTTTTCATGGTCAGTGTTCTGGCAGTACTTTTATAGCCTGCCGGTTTTCCTTGAACAATGGGTTGATACCACTCCTCTTTATAATTCTCTATATTCCTTTTCACCTGGTCTTGCTATGTCAATCGGTACTTCAGATGGAATTATCCTGACTGAAAAATTAATAGTCCTGGATGCCTTTTTTATTGTAATATTCCAGATTTTTGTTTCCACTGCAGTAATGAAATTAAGACCCTTATTTTCTATGACATTTGGAATATTGATTAATACTGTTGGATTGGCTTTATCAATTTTTACACATAACCCATGGTTTACGATTATTTCTATCCTGATTTTTTCGTTGGGCGAAATGACTTTTTCACCAAAGATCCTGGAATATATTGGAAGGATAGCACCTCGTGAAAAAGCTGCATTATATATGGGGACTCAATTTGTCCCTATTGCCTTAGGAAATTTTATTGGAGGATTTATTTCTGGAGTTGTTTACAATTCAATATCGGATAAATATGAACTAACTAGGAAACTCCTGCCAGAACTGGCTCATAACATCACCAATGATCAACTTTTTGAGCAAGCTGCAATGACTTTGAAAACAGATAAAGCCGGGCTGACCAAATTATTATGGGATAACTACCATCCAAATTATTTTGGATTTGTTTTATTAGGGCTGGGCCTGTTTTCTGTTGTACTCTTATATCTCTATGACAAAAGGTTTAAAACAAGCGATGAGTGAAAGCTTTGTTTTCTCAGAAAGGTAATAATCTTTAAATCATTTTGTGAAGTTTGAAGTGGCAGGGCATTGTCAGAAACATTAGCTACAAAAGGATAGCGACATGGTTAATAATAATGTTTATGAAAACAGCCAATCTCGGATTTAATTTCCAAAGATATGCAAACTACTCCTGTAATGGCCCCTGCTGCTGAAATTGGCTTTAAACTTGAAGAACTAAAATGATTTTTAACGGATTAATGAATATACTCCGTAATTACCCTGTATTTTCCTTCCTTAAGTTTGAAATATTTATTATTTAATTCTTTTATATTCCAATCCAGCCAAAAATCTGTACACATGAATAATTCAACATTATCCTTAGTATAATTAAGTTTATTGACATCATCTGTGATGAAAAAAGTTTTAGAGCTGTCCGGGGAATCCAGAGAGCTAAATAGAAGAGTTTCAACAGAGAGGGCCCAGGGAATAATTAATTTATTCATATCTATGAGTTGCTTCTGAATAATGAATTTTCTCTCCGGAAATTTTTGTGAATAACTAACCATACGACTCAGGTATTCAATTCTATTCTTATATACAGAAGATTCACTGAATATGTTAAAAAGGCTGATCCCAATAACAAATATTACAAAACCAAACTTGAGCCTGGAGAACTTATTGAATTCAAATAGAATTTCCCTGACAAAAGGCAGACAAATAAATAAACTTAGAGGCATGAAGTTTTTCTCCATGGACATGGGGGAATCCCCTTCGTAATAAGTAATTACAGTAGTAATAAAAAATATCAGTATACCGAGTAAATAATATATCAATTTCACAAAAGATCTATTGGATAAATAATATATGAGCATGAAAAGACCAATGAGCAGATGGAAATAGTAAAGATTACCCAGGTTATGGACAAAGAATTTAAAGCTCTCATATGCGAAAAAATCCCTGAAATAATGAAATCCACTTCCAATGATAGAAAAATAGTGCCCTTCATAAGAGTTATCTGCAGATACGAAGAATTTGAGGGAATAGAGAATTAAAATGAAAATAATCAAAGTATAAATCAGAGGATCCTTCCATGTATCCCTTGACACCATGAAATAACCAATAATATAGAGAAGTAAAAAAAATGATACAGGATGGCTGAAGAAACAGAGTGCAATAATAATGATGCCCGTAAGTAATCTAAAACACTTTCGGGCCAATGTTTCAATAAGTGAAATTGGATTAAATAACCATGCATAGAAAAGGCATGAATAAACGAGTGCCTGGTGGGTTTCAGTTACCGGGTGAAAAAAACTACTACGGATACCGAGGACAAGTAAGAATATAATTAGTATCCCTGCAGTATCATCTTTAAATATTAAAATACTAATCAGGTATGCTATATAATAAATTAAAATATAAGAAACAGAAAAGCAAAAAATTACGAATTTAAGACCTGCGCCCAATTTAATCGCCAATAGTGGAATTAATTCTGCAAGGAAAACGCTAAATCGTCCTGCTTCTATATTAAACCTTTCAAAGTTGATAATCTTAAAAAACTGGAATGCTGAATCGGCATACAGAACTCTCTCAAGGAAAAAAAATCCTGCCAATAAGAACAGTATCAAAAAAGAAAAATGCCCAAGGATTTTATAATTCATAATGATCAAGCATGAATAAGTCTATTCAACAATTTATTGAAATATTCTATCAGCTATATTATCACTATTTCAAAAAAATCATTTTATATTTTTATTCAATAAAATACATTTTAAGAGATTAGAATTTTAAATCCTTTTC
>CAZKMG010000357.1:0-4152 GCA_964553465.1 uncultured Bacteroidaceae bacterium | reverse complement strand
GTTTAAAAAGGGCAGTGAAAAAAGCGATTGTGCTTTTCAGAATATCATTGGCGGGGCTGAAGATATTAAAGGTATAAACCTTTTTTATTCCGATGTAAATACAATCCGTGATATTCATATCCATTACAATGTCACAACCGTTCCTGTTTTACTGGAATTTGAAAAGGGTAAATTCAGGAATCTTATCAAGGGATGTAATGATGTAAAATATTATAAAGAAGCACGCATCCTCTTTGCCGGGAGGAGACGTAAAATATTATAAAGCCCTATTTGAAGATGCAATCTATTTTACGGAAACAAAAAATGATGAAAAGCCTCAAAAACGGGTGACAGTATATTCAACGCCCACCTGCTCGTGGTGCAATACCCTTAAATCATACCTGAAAATACATAAAGTCAGGTACACAGATATTGATGTTTCCCTCGATCAACGGGCTGCTGATGAGCTTGTAAAACGCAGCGGGCAAACAGGCGTACCCCAAACTGAAATTAACGGGGAAATTATCATTGGATTTAATAAAGCCCGGATTAATGAACTTCTTAATATCCAGGGATAAAGGCACCGGTAAATGACTATGAATGATAGTTGATTGTATAATTAAATAACTTTTAAATTATGAATGAATTACAACCAGTCAATCAAAATATATTGCTTGACATTTCAGATGATAAACAAGAACAAAAAACAGCTTCGGGAATTATTATTCCTGATACAGCCAGAGAAAAACAAAACATAGCCAAGGTGTTAGCCATGAGCAATATTGACAATGCGGAAATTGCCGTCGGTGATAAAGTCCTTTACAAATCGTTTAGCGGAAATGAAACCGAATTTGAAGGCAGAAAATACCTTCTGATTCAATATGCTGAGATTCTGGCCAAAATTATTGAAACCGAAGAAATATAATAATTTATTCCGGAAGCATTTTGCCCCTGATTTTTAAATTCAATTAAAGTGAAACAATTTTTGGGGAAAAGAAATTGTATTAGCTATATGGTTAAATAATCTGGATTTTAAGACTGAAGTTAACGGACCTAAAATTATACTCGATGCAGAAACCGATTTTTGAGGCGAAATCAAGGGCCCCAGAATTAAGCTATTATGCTTGTGGCATTGTGTAGCGGTTAAGCAATGGAGGTATTTTCTATCCTTTGAATAATGCATATTGAGGTTGAAAAATTTAATGTCCAGGTGGAAAGTGAACTTACCGATGAAAACCTAAAACAGTTTTACAAAATGCACGTGATATGACTTCGCCGGGAAAATACCTCTCTACGGGCAAATTGAAGAAAGTTGTGGAACTCTCGGAAGAAAGGTATTGTGGTGTAAGCACCATTTATAAAAAGACATTGGGCCTTAATCCGTAAATAAAAATAACTGAAATGTAAAAAGATAAACTTGGGTTTTATAACTTTATACAATTAAGATGATAAACAGGTATTGAAAATTGCCGAAGATGATTTAATTCCCCCGGGTTGACAGGGTTCAGAAAATTATTGAATATGCAAAGCAGGCCAGTATACAAAAAATTCTGAAAGTCAATGTCTATGAACAAAAAACTCTCTTGATGAGTGTATCGATTTCAATAAGAAGTTACAATTTTTAATATAATTACATTTTATAATTCCATTGTTATTATGGATTTAATATTTTCTCATTATTCAATGAGTATTAAATCGGACACGAATAAAACGCATCATACTTAATCAGAAAACTAAAACATTTATTGGTATGACACAGCAAGAAGTAATAAAAACTCTTGATCAGGTAGAGCATCCTGCAATTAGTTATTCACTGATAAAACTTGGTATTGTAACTGATATTAAATTGGATAAAAACAAAGTGAGTTTGGTTTTTGCATTCCCTTTCCCAAATATCCCAATAGCCGATATTCTGATTCAATCCATCGCACAACCCATTCAACAATTAGGTTTAGGATTTGAATATGCTGTAAGGATTATGAATGATGAGGAACGGAATTTGTTTTTACAGCTGGAGACAGAAGCATGGAAGGGACGAAACTAAAAGTGTAACCCTCAATTCAAATTTCATGGCAAAAACAGCAGCTTTTGATCATTACCTTTCTGAATATGAACAATGGTTTGATGACCACTATTTTGCATTCCTGTCTGAATTAGAAGCCATCCGTAGCGTTCTTCCTTCAACGGGAAGGGGTGTTGAAATTGGTGTCGGGAGCGGTCTTTTTGCTTCTGCACTCGGCATTGGAGAAGGATGCGACCCTTCCGCAACTATGAGGGCTAAAGCCATTGAAAGAGGTATTCATGCCATTGACGGTATTGCAGAGAATCTTCCATACGATAATGGAAGCATTGATTACGCCTTAATGGTAACAACCATCTGTTTTGTGGATGATCCGCAACAATCTCTTTGTGAAATTTACCGCGTTTTACAATCTCATGGAGAGCTGATCATTGCTTTCGTTGACAAAAATAGCCTTGTTGGCAGGGAGTACTTACAAAATAAAGAAAAAAGCCTCTTTTATAAAGATGCCAACTTTTTTAGTACTGAAGATATTTATAAACTATTATGGGGTAACGGGTTTACAATTGAACAAACCTGCCAGACACTATTTGATCCACTTGATGAAATTAAAGAAACTCAGCGACCTGAAAATGGCAGTAGCAAAGGTAGTTTTGTAGTAATTAAAGCAAAAAAAGATGAATGAAAAATTAATATGCTTCGCGCATGCAGTATATCATGCCGACCATTTCGAAGCATAATTTTTATGCTTTTTTATGACATGCAGGTTTTCTGTCCTTTGCCCAAAACTTTATGGATATCGACATAGTTATTCCTCCCATGCTTATTGAATCGGATACTTTTGAATTATTAAATTCTGCAGTTATCTTGAGCGGATCTCCCTTCTCATAAAAGAAACATAGGATAAGAGGAAACAAAGCACAGTAGCTGAGATGAGAGCTGTGACCTGTGGCCATACCAGTAATAGGCTCTGTCCTATTGGAAGGGGACCGGGTATGGTTCCCTGGACCTGTTCCATTGTTAAAGGGCCGAGACTTCGTACTGATGGAATCAATAGAGTGGTAGTGGCTTCACTGAAAAGCTCGTTCGGTAGAATGCGCATCAAACCTAGTTTAATTTTACCAAAGATAAGGATCTGTTGTGCCGACGCAACAGAGGAAGGTTCGAATGCTTTGGTAATCAAATTAACTATCATTGGATAAAAAACAGTAAAAAATATCCATACTGCAATACCTGCCAAAGCTGATGTAGCAGGTTGGTGAAACCGGACAGAGAACAGAACTGACAGATTCACCCAGAATGCAACATAAATAATGCTCAGGATAATAAAGAATACGATACGCAAAAATTCTTCAAAAGACGGGGGAATGCCAATGGAGATAAGCCCGGCTCCCATTACGAAAAAGCTAAGCGCAAAGAACATTATACTGACGAGGATTAAAGCTGAGACAAATTTAGCATTAATTATATAGTCGCGGTGAATGGGTTGAGCCAGGATACGACTGAGGGTGCCTCTATTCTGCTCAGAATTAACAGCATCAAATCCAAGGCTGATTCCAAGTAACGGGCCGAGAAAACTAATAAAGACAAAAAAAGAAGGAAGTGTGCCGTCAGAAATTGTGAACAATTTCAGGAAAAAGAATGTGTCTTCAGTATTGGATTGTCCTGTTGCCTTACTGATGTTTGCCAGGGCTGTATACATTGAGCCTATACAGGTTAAGGCAATGATTGCGATCAGTATAATAAAACGCCAGCTCCTTATATGATCGGAAATTTCTTTTTGCACGATAACCCAAAATGGGTGGATAATCCTGTCATTTTTCCCGAATAGTTTTTCTTCTTTGTTCGGAAAGAAAAAGTGATTTAATTTTGAGATCCAAGGTCCAACTGGAAATTTAACATGTTTTACTTCATTACGCATGATTTGTACCTCCTTCAAAATACCGGTCATAAATTTCATCAAGTCCATATTCTTTTTTATTCAGAGAGTATAGTTCAGCGCCTGATTCAACAATTGCACTGGCGATATCGGATGTTAAATCCCGCGAACATTCTATTAGATGGGCTTTATTTTTCTTTTTTACGGATGTAATCCCATCGATTTTCTGCAAAACTCCTTTCAACCAAGCTGTGATCTGTTTTTCTTTCGACCC
>CAZKMG010000356.1:0-4161 GCA_964553465.1 uncultured Bacteroidaceae bacterium | reverse complement strand
TTGAATTTAAGTATATTAAAGATACTGACAATAACAGGATTTTACAGACCCGGATCAGTTATTATGATGGTAGTAAAGAGCATAACCTGTCAGGTTTGCACATTAATTTCTATACAAAAGAAAAAGAATCATTGGTAAAGCTGGGGGAAGTCATTTCCGACTCAAAAGGAATAGCCAGGTTTGTATTACCAACTGAACAAAAAATCCCTGAAAATAAGGATGGAAACTGGTACTTCATGTCGGATTTTACTGGTGATTCAATTGTTGAGGCTGTTTCACAAGAAATATTAATTCATGACATAAATCTTGAAATGACATTATCAGAATCGGATAATGTAAAAAATGTGATATTGAAAGCCTCTAAATATGTCAATAATGAACTTGTGCCTTTGTCAGGGGAGTATGTTATAATAACTGTTCCAAGAATGTTCAGTCAACTTCCAGTTGGTGAAGGATTTTTTGACGATAATGGATCTGCTGAAATCCAATTCCCGCCAGATATTCCGGGTGATGATAATGGGAATATTACTATTATAGCAAAAATTGATGATCATCCTGATTATGGTAATGTTGAAAAAAGACAGAAGATCGCATGGGGAGTCCCTGGAGTCGATCGGTCTGATCCGTTTCAGCGCGAATTATGGACGCAGATAGCACCAAAATGGATGATATTTACTCTGACTATAATGTTGGTCGGTGTATGGGGACACTATATCTTCGCTATTCTTAGTCTGATAAGAATTAAAAAGGCGGGAGAAAATTAAAATGATTCTAAAACAAAATTTGCACGATTATTGCACATTTATTATATAACTTAAAATTTAATGGAATGAAACTATCACAAAAATTATTTACAGGAATAACCATAGTAGCCTTTGGATTTGCATTAGTATCTATGGGTATTTATCAGCAAGCCAAAGCTAAACCATGGGCTGTGCCGGCAAACTTTAAAAATATGAAAAATCCGGTGGCAAGTAATCCTCAAAGCATTAATCTGGGTTCTATGTTGTATAAAAAGAATTGCGCCTCTTGTCATGGAAAAACAGGATTAGGTGATGGAGTTAAAGCAAGGACACTTGCCACACATCCTGGAGATTTTTCAGGTCCTGAATTTCAGAATCAGACAGATGGTGAGCATTTCTACAAAACTAAAAAGGGGCGTGGTGACATGCCGTCCTATGAAGGTAAAATTCCTGATGAAGATATCTGGAATATGGTCAATTATATGAGAAGTTTTAAAAAGTAACCGGCCATCAATAATTATTAAGAAAAGCCGGAAAAATTTTTCCGGCTTTTTATTTATTGTATAATTAGAACCCTATGTAATTTAAATTGTTATAATTTTGTAAAACTTAACACTAAATAGTTGCAACTTTTATATTGAACTTACAATTAGGATTTTAAGCATTTTATCACAATTTTTCAGCCTGATTTTATTTTTATTTACAATTGACCCGATTTCTAATAAATATTTGCAATAATATTAACTACCAAAACTATTGAATGATGACTGAATTAAAAAGAATTGTAATCATATTTATTTTAGGGACTTTATTCTCTGTTATATTAAAAGCTCAGATTGACACTACAGGTCTTGGATCTTACAGACCACTATATAATTCAATGAAAACATGGGATGAAGGAGCATTTAATATGAATCAGAAAGGTCATCCTGATTACGGTTGGTGTATTTATAATTCTGTGACACATAATCTCGAAGGATCAACTACCTATCTGATTAAGCTTCCTGACGGATCCGTGAAAAGGATTTTTATTACATTGAAAAATTCTGTTGCTAATATTTATTATTTTTTATATTCCGACATCGATGGTCAAAACGAAAAAAAGGATACTGCCAAATGTGTAGATTACGTCGACAGATTATTTATTTATTATTCAATTCAGAATGGAGTGCTTGTAGACAGGGAACCTGCAAATGATACATGGGATTTCGTTTTAACTAAATATCATGATAATATTATTGATTATGATGTAACCGGATTTTTATTGAATGAAAAAGTCAAAGCTTCGGTTTATAAGGCACCTGATAGTGCAAGGGCGATGAACAGCACATTGGCTGACACGACCATCTTTTCCGACAGTCTTACTGTTATTGGGAATTCATGGTACAATCTTAATGGAATGGTTATTGAGCCAAATAAGAAAAATGTATATTTTGTTAAAACAAGAACAGATACTATATACAGGTTTATTGCAGATTTCTTTGAAAGTGGATTCTCAGGCGAAGGAAGAGTTGGAATTAACAGCCAGCTCATGGCCCCAACCCTGGGCCCAATTGTATATGATACCCTGATTATGGGATCAGGATATGCCAATGACGTATATTATCATTTTAAAAATAAAACGGTCAAAACTGCTTTGCGCAGTAATTGGGATCTTGCTTTTAAAACTTATCAGATGAGTGCCTGCATCCTTGCCAATACTACCATAGGTGATGTTCTTTATACCTATCCTAACTGGTACCCTGTTTCAGTTACAGATAAATTCATAACTCCAACAAGAGTTTACCCAAATCCAAGTTACGGACCTGTTTATCTTTCTAATCCTGCTTGGGATGCTGATTCTGAAGTGATAATCCAGGTTTTTAACACAGCCGGGCAGGCGATACTTTCAAGAAAACAAAATCTTTCAGGTAATGAGCTTATATTAGATCTTTCCGAGTTTACTGATGGTCTTTACCACGCAAGGATTGCCAGTAAAGGAAAATTCTTTACGTGCCGAATACTAAAATCAAGATGAAATTCGTAAAGAGAAAGAAACTTTGAATAAAAAGATGATGGTGAGAGGATTAATCTGGTTTTTCTTTCTCTGGTCTGTTACGTTGAGTCTTTACTCTCAATCCAGGGTATCGATTAAGCTCATCGATAGCAAGTCGGACGAACCTCTTCAATATGCTCATTTGTGTTTTGAAGATGAATCAACAGGAAAACAATCGTATACACTTAGCGACAGCCAGGGAAGTGCTGAATTTGTATTCCAGGGTAAAACCATTCTGGCAATCTCTATGATAGGGTATAAGACCCTCCTGGATACTCTCATTTCCTCAAAAGATGTTACCTACAGGATGACTCCCACGGTGTTCGATATGGATGAAGTGGTAGTTACTGCCCAGATGAAACCAAAAAAAGTGGATAATTCAATTTATAAAGTAAACGTTATTTCAAGTAAAACCATTAATGAGAAGGCGGCTAATGATTTAACCGAATTACTTTCCCAGGAGTTGAATCTTAGAGTATCCCAGGATCCATCACTGGGAGCGGGACTTTCCCTGAATGGATTGTCAGGCGAACATATTAAAATTCTGGTGGATGGTATCCCTGTCATTGGCCGGATGAATGGTATTATAGATCTCAGCCAGCTTAATCTTTTTAATGTGGATCATATTGAAAAAGTTGACGGCCCTATGTCAGTTCAGTATGGTTCCAATGCACTTGCCGGTGCTATTAATATTATCACAAAAGAGAATACAAGGAATTCACTTCTTCTGGGATCGAAATTATACTATGAATCAGTCGGCGTGTATAATGCAGATGCTAATGTGCTTTTAAATAAAAAGAACCACTCATTCTCTGTCTCTGGTGGACGAAATTTTTTTTCGGGCTATCCGAATAATCAATCCTTACGGGCAAAATTATGGAAGCCAAAAGAACAATATTTTACCGATGCATACTACAGTTATAAACTGGGTGAAACAAAGATAAAAGTGGATGGTAAATATTTTTCCGAGACAATTCAGAATAAAGGACCTTTGCTGGCCCCATATTTTGAAAAAGCATTTGACACCTATTTTATTACACATCGAGGAACAGGTAAGTTCAATATAAGTTCCAAAATTGGTGATAATTCTATACTTGACCTGACAGGCGCTTATTCCTATTATAATCGGCAATCAGCTTCTTATTTTAAAGATCTTACAACGCTGACTGAAACATCAACCAGCAGGGATACAAGTATTTTTGTAGGGTATCTTTTCAGGGGAACCTATTCGTTCGAGAATGAAACAGAAACGTTTGGGTACCAGCTTGGATATGATCTTAATTATGAATCTGCACAGGGTAAAAGATTAATGGGTAATACACAATCCGTCGGTGATTATGCTTTTTTTGTCGATTTATTCACGGACGGTCATCATTTTATCCG
>CAZKMG010000355.1:0-4170 GCA_964553465.1 uncultured Bacteroidaceae bacterium | reverse complement strand
GGTTTTGATTTGAGTTTTAGTCAGCAGGTTATTGTTGTTATCACAGCTCTGCTTGCCTCCATCGGTGCTGCTGGTGTACCTATGGCCGGCCTAGTGATTATCACGATCATTTTATCTGCTGTGGGATTACCCCTGGAAGGTGTTGGCCTTATACTGGCCGTAGACCGGATTCTTGACATGTTCCGGACGGCTACCAACGTCTGGAGCGACAGTTGCGGCACGGTAGTGATCGCTAAAAGTGAAGGGGAAGTGCTTAAATTGTAACCCTTACCTGTAACACAATGCATCATTCAGTGCGATAATGGCTTCTTTATAATTCTCCCGTTCAATCACAAACTGGATATTGATCTGGCTGAGAGATAGGGACATGGCCATTATATTAATATTTTTTTCAGCCAGTGCCACAGTGGCCTTGGCAATAACTCCTGGTTTGCTTATGTTGGTACCCAGACCACAAACAATGGAGCACCTTGCAACTGTTATTTGACTGTACTTTATTTTTAGATCATTTTCTAGTTCAGGAGTCAGATCTTTTTCCCATATCACTTGGGTAATACTGTTGGCGCTTGTGGATTTTAAAATATAACTAACTTTATGTTTATGGAAAAATTCCATTATCCCCAGGTCAAAGCCAGATTCACCAACCATTAAGGGATCATAAACTTCGATCGCAACAACCTTATCGGTTCCAGTAATTATCTGTACTTTACCATTATCAGATATGAAATCCCCGGAAATGAGAGTTCCCGGATGTTCAGGTTCAAAGGTATTTTTCAAGCGGATATTGATGCCGGCCACTTCAAGGGGTTTAGACGCTTTGGGATGAATGGCTTCCATGCCAACATCTGCAAGTTGATCTGCTACATTATAATTGGTGTGTCCTACGGGAATAGAACGGTCGATCCCTACTATGTTAGGATCTGCAGAGGATAAGTGAAATTCTTTATGGATAACCGCTTCATTAGCTTTTACAGCAACAGCAATTTTACTGAATGTAACTTCTGAATAGCCACGATCAAATTCTCTCATTATCCCTTCAATACCCTTTGTGTATCCGGTTGCGACAGGAAGTATCTTTGAAAAATCGATATCTTTAAATGTAAGCCGGATACGATCATCAATGGTAAGAAATTCAGGATCATCAAATCCACACAGGTCCACGAAGAGAGAGTTAATTCCATGATTGGCCATGATATTAACGGAATTAAAAGCAGAATGGGCCTCACCAATGGAAGCCAGAATTTCCCGGGCAGCCAGAAGAATATTGGTTTTAATAACGTACCCGGTGGAAAGGACAGCAGCAAGGCTGCCCAGATAATTTTTTGCCTGGGAAATCCTTCCCGTTATAAATACGTTAGCAACCTTCAGATCAAGTCCGACAGGCTCCAGGTTTTTATTAATCTCCTGGAGTTTTTGCAGCAGTTCATCCAGGCTATCATTATAATTCTCGCCATTGACAAACCTGGTGTAGATTCCGGGGGTTCCGGTTTTTTTATGTTCCAGTAACCAGTTTGTTACATTATTATAGGCAGACACAACAAATATCCTGTTGTAATAATCTCCTTTTACACGGTTTCCTATAATAATATTCCTGAGTACATCATCAAAACGGGACATTGAAGTGCCACCGATTTTTTCAACAGTAAGCATAATGCGAATGAAATAAATTTGTCAGAAGTAAAATTAAACAGAATATTTTAATGGGTTCTTTTTTGAAAGAAAAAACATTCATTTTGTTAAAAATTACATTAAAATGGGACCATTAAACCAGTGATACAGTCCCTTACCTGTTAAATTGCAAGGGCATTGAATAAATATTTTGACTGACTTTACCATCTGTATATACTAATTCCCCGTTAATAAAAGTTTTTTCCACTTTTGTGTGCATAATTTCATTTTCCAGGGGAGACCAACCGCATTTATAAAGAATGTTGGAGGTATTAATCTCCCATTCAGAGTTTGTGTCGATCAGAACAAGGTCGGCATAATATCCTTCCCTTATAAATCCTCTTTTATCTATCTGGAAAAGTTCAGCAGGTGCATGGCACATTTTTTCCACTATTTTCTCGATAGTGATCAGCCCCTTTTTCCAGAATTCCAGCATGGCAGTTAGGCTATGTTGTATCATTGGCCCGCCTGAAGGGCAATGAAAATATGAATTGGCTTTTTCTTCACTGGTATGGGGGGCATGATCTGTTGCCACAATATCCAGACGATCATCAATCAAGGCCTGGAACAGAGCTTTCCTATCCGATTCATTTCTCACAGGAGGGTTCCATTTTATTAAAGTACCCCTGGAGAGGTAATCTTTTTCATTAAACCAGAGGTGATGTATACATACCTCAGCTGTGATCTTTTTTTGATCAAGAGGACCGGAATCAAACAGAGAGAGCTCCATGGCCGATGAAAGATGCAGGATATGGAGCTTCGTGCTGTATTTCCTGGCCAGGGATACAGCGAGGGAAGAGGAAAGAAAACATGATTCCTCACTTCTTATAAAAGGATGATATTTAATATGCAGATTTTCACCATACTTTTTCCTGTAGAGAGAAGAGTTTTTAAGGATTGTTGGTTCGTCTTCGCAGTGAGTTGCAATAAGAACAGGCGATTCCGCAAAAATTCTTTCCAGGCTCTTTTTCTTATCAACCAGCATATTACCGGTAGAAGAGCCCATGAATACTTTAACACCACAAGTGGAAAGAGGATTAATCTTTGTTATTTCTTTAATATTGTCATTGGTCGCCCCAAGGTAAAAGGAATAATTGGCAAAAGATTGACTGGAGGCAATTTCAAATTTTTTCCCAAGTTCAGGGATGGTAGTGGTTTGAGGAACAGTATTCGGCATCTCCATGTATGAAGTAACACCACCTGCAACTGCAGCCCTGGATTCACTGGCAATATTTCCTTTGTGAGTAAGTCCGGGCTCACGAAAATGAACCTGGTCATCAATAGCTCCGGGGACCAGTATTTTATCTTGTCCGTCAATGATGATGAAATCTTTTTCAGCAGGAAGAGAATGCGGATCTGAAATTTTTTTAATAAAGGCACCTTCAATAAGGACATCCCCTGTAAAAGATTTGCCTTCATTAATAATGGTAACATCTTTAATGATATATTTACCCATTGTCAGAGTACTTTTTATAGGATCTGAAAAAGCTTAAGAGCTTCATTTTAATAACACCAAAAATAGCTTCATATACAATTCCCCCACTCATCTTGGAGGAACCTTCCCTGCGCTCAGTGAAAATTATTGGTACCTCAATGATATTAAACCCATGTTTCCACGCAGTGAATTTCATCTCAATCTGGAAAGCATATCCCTTAAATTGAATTCTATCCAGATTAATGGTTTCGAGGACCTTACGTGAGTAGCATATAAATCCTGCAGTTGCATCTCTGATATTCATTCTCGTAATCAATCTGACATACATTGAAGCAAAATAGGAGATGAGCACCCTGCCCATAGGCCAGTTTACTACATTTACACCTGATTTATACCTGGATCCAATAGCAAGATCAGCACCATTTAATTTACAGCTTTTATAAAGGATTTGGAGGTCATTTGGATTATGAGACAGATCAGCATCCATTTCGAAAATATATTGATAGGAATGTTCCAATGCCCAATGAAATCCTTTGATATAGGCAGTTCCCAGCCCCAGCTTCCCTGTTCTTTCAAGGATAAATAGATGCGAGGGGAATTCAGGTTGAAGATTTTTCACAATTTGAGAAGTTCCATCAGGGGAGTTATCATCGATAACGAGAATGTCAAAATCAGTTGTAAGAGAAAAAACTGACCGGATCACCTTTTCGATATTTTCTTTTTCGTTAAAAGTAGGAATTATGACGAGGTTTTCCTGCAATGCATTTATTTTAATAAGCGAAGATAAGATTTTCTTCATATAAGTTACAAACCGGGCAGATAAATTGTTAATGTTGATTTTCTCATTGTACATCAAGTGTAATGGGAGTAGGCACCCGGAAGTGTGCAGCTTAATAACGTGATGTCGTAACGACGTAAAGGGTTACAAAGTTACGAGGTTACAAAGTTACGAGGTTACAAAGTAACGTCGGCCAACCCCGTCACTTTTCCCTTCGATTACGCTCAATACAAGCTGACTCGTCCTGAAAAATGTTTACACTTATTTAACTTTATTTCAATTTCTTTTT
>CAZKMG010000354.1:0-4188 GCA_964553465.1 uncultured Bacteroidaceae bacterium | reverse complement strand
ATATCGGGGTGATATAGTTTTGCTAACCTACGATAGGCTTTCCGAATATCTGATTCAATTGAATTTGCAGGTATTTCTAAAATGGCATAATAATCGTCCGTATACTTTGTTTGCATCATTGTTGTTCTATGACGAATTTAATATCATTGGATAAACAAACATCAGAGGCTGATTTAGGCTTGTTGTTAACATTGTTCAGCTATATGGTAAGTTGCCGATTTCGAAGCGATTTCCTATCAAGTCACAAATAAGTTTGATGCGAGTAAAAACGCTAAAGCCCTCACTGACACATTAATTAACTACACGACTTGTGGGGCGTTCGTGCTTTTATAAATTTGTCAGTTTATTTTAATATGAGCTAATGACATTATCTTCATTGTGTCAGCTATATTCATGACAATTCTCTTAAATAATGAGTAACTCTTTTTATGCTCTTTATACATTGGTATATAACTAATTACTTTTATATTACTATCCCATTTTTCTATTTCCAGTATATTATTAATACCCCATTTTAAATAAGCAGACTTATCCATTCCTCCTTTTTCCAGAACTACTTTGTTTGAAAGTTTTATCCCTAGTTTTGAAGCATAGTCAAAAATAATTTCTACTCCTGGAAGAAAAGTATGGAAATCACTGAACAATCTTTTTACATTAGTTTCATCAAAGTAATAAAGTACTCCTGCAATCAGAAGCATGACATTATTTTTTTTCTCTATCATGTCATACCAACTTGTATCAAAAACTGATTTAGGTATAAAATGTCTTCTATCAGTTTCAGATATATACTTTTTTCTTAATTCAATAGTATCTGTTAAATCTAAGTCAATCCATTGGATTTTTCCGTTGTCTACACGGTCAAATGTTGTATCAAGTCCGCATCCGATATTAACAATTGTAGCTTCTGGAAAAATATTGATAAATGCTTTAATTTTTTTATCAAAATATATACTTCTTGCAATCCATGAAAGCCGAGATAAATTATTGATATTTTTTGAAATTGTGGTAAAATCATATTGAATATTGTCTATGATGGAAACAGCTTTGTTATCTACCAGGAGAGGTTTTTGCTTTTTTGTTTCAATCGCTCTTCCCCACAATGGAAGAAACAATGTTTCTTGTACATTTCCAAGTTTTAATTCGCTCAAATCTTTCATAATATATTTTTATTTGTCATTGTTGCTATTTTCTAAAAGACGCCCAGCAGTTTTGGGATTAGCGAAGTGGGGGTATTCAAAACACTATGCTGTCAAATAGTGCAAATGTTTGATAAACTTACCACAGTTTTTTTAATTAATTTACTGGCCATTTCGCTACGCCCATGCTAGCGGCTTGCATACTCGGTCAAGCAAAAGTAAATTTCATTAAAATATTATCATCGATTCGTTTGATAAGTTTTCCTGCTTCAAGATCAAGTTAACCTATTCCAAATAACACTCTATTGAACCTTTGAATTTTATTTAATTCTTTTTAAAATCTCCTGTTAATGCTTTTAGGATTTCTTTATGAGGACTTGAGAAAATTGAGGATTCCTTTTTTAATAGCAGTATACTTTTCTTTGTCCATATTTACAGTCTTCATGCAGGTTGGATGAATAAGTCGTATTTTATTTCCCCTGGAAATATAGTTTAGAATTATTCCTTTGAGGTGTTACATGCTATCCAAAAAAGAATTGGGCAGCAGATACAAAGTAAGGAAATACCCCATAAATAGTATCAGAAACAGAATGCGAATGTCTGTCTACAGCTATAAAAACTGTTATGCAAAAAGCTATCACAATTAAAGTAATAACCACCCCGATAACTGATGTTGGGATGTATACCCATCCGATTTTCTTGAACCAGGTTGTCGACATTTTAATGAAAGTTTATTTTTTAGTTGTTGAGTTTGTTATCATTTTTAAATACCTGCTGCTAATTCCGGCTGTATGGCCAGTGTCGGGGTTTTTAGCATTAAATGGCTTTTTTATTTTTAATTAAATTTAGAAAAAATTTTTCTAAACTACGATAGACTAGGTATTGATTATACCACCTGTTATGAGGTTGCCAATAATTAAAGTCATATAAATCGCGTATTCTAATTTTTTTTCAACTATTAAACATTGAAAAAGGGTTTGTCCTAAGCCAAAAAACTTCACTTCAACCCACTAATAAAAATTTCTTTTCGCAAAAAGTTTACTCTGAACTCCAAACATAGTAACTTCTTTTAAAACCTATAAAATGGCTTTGCCACAATGTGCAACTATTTTAATTTAAAATATTTAATTTTTCAACAAAAAAAAGGGGAGAAGATAGGAAAGTAATAAAGACCTTTACATGGTGTTACCGGTAGGTTACAATTTAATTGAGCAAGTTTTACTTTTTGGTCAAGTAATCCAATATTAAAATTGATTTTGACATTTAAAGCATGGAAGACTGTTAAAATTGTTTCAAACCATACATCATTTAAACTATGTTCAAGTTTCTAAATTTGAGCCTTTTTTACTCCTGTAATTTTACCTAATTCACTTTGTGTCAAATTTCTCTCTTTTTGTATTTGTTTGATAGCTTCGCTAAGCAGGTCAAGTCAAAGCCCATTAACAAAAGGATTACGTTTGGGTGTTCCAGGTTTGCCTATATACGTATCAGTTATTTCCTCTAGGCTGTATATTTTAAGTTTTTCAGGTTTCATTAGTTCAAATTTCTCTGATCAAAAATAGTTTCCTTAGTCTCTCTGCTTTATCGAAATCACATTGTGGAGTTTTATCAGTTTTTCTGATCAAACAATGAGTTGAAATCACAATTTTATTAGAATCGAAAATCCATTCATTCACATCATTATGAAAATCCGGATAGACTGTTCTCCATTTATAAACAATCTATTTAAAGATAAGACACCAATCCTAACTTAGATTTATAAAGCTTTGATTCTGTTTTTATATTTGGTTTTCAGTAAATAATTTGTTTCTTGTAAGATCATTATTAGAAATTAATAACGATTCATTTATTCAAATCGAAAATGAAAGAAAAATAAAAATTACGACCCTCCTCCGGATAACCTTCGATTAAATAATAATTTTTATCTAAAAGGTTATTTATCCCAGTTTCTGCTTTAAAATATTTAGGGAAAATGTAGGAAATTTGAGTGTTAAGTAAAACAAATTTAGGTGCTGAAATACCATAACTCGTACTATATCTTTCGGAACTATATTCGGTTGAAAAAACAAACTCGAGATTTTTTACAGGTAAATAATCAATATAAGCAAAAATTTTATGGTCGGGAACATCTGTAAATTTAATATCAGGATTTGTGATATTATTTCGCTGAATGTAAGTATAATTAGCATTTAATTTTAAGTTTTCTAATACTTTTAAACCGAAAGTAAAATCTGCACCGTAAAATTCTGCTTTTCCTGTATTTTGTTGTTGCGAAAGCCCGGGTTGAACTTCATCAACCATTTGAATTGTATTATTTAATTGAGAATAAAAAATTGCCGGTTCAATCGAAATTTTATCAATTAATTTAATATTTGATGCAATTTCATAATTCATTGCACTTTCGGCTTTTAAATCAGGATTTGGGATTGCTGTTCCTATTCTGTAAGAATATCTGTCTTTCATTGTAGCAAAACGTGTTTTATGTGCTGCTGTTATACTTAAATTAAAATCATCTGAAAAATTATAATATACAGCGATTTGTGCATTTGTTGCCGAGTTTTTATTTTCGGGAAATTCGGAAATTACCTGGGTTTGAGAATTGTAATCTTCTGCAATTATACTGTTTCGCATATTATAATTAATTCCGGGAATTATTTTTATTTTGATAAAAGGAGAATATACGTCCTCTACTCCAAACGAAATGGTATTATCTGAAAAATGACGAACCGGTTCACCCTCATTATTTTCTCTGTGCATATCGTATTTGTAATTTCCGGCAATTTTTAGAAGGTTGTTTTTAATGATTTCTGTTCCTGCTTCAATATTTCCGCCATAAGAATGATCGTTGTAATAACTTGTAAAAGCATAAGGTCTGGTTTGTTCAATATATGAATTGTCATCATAACTGTTTAATTGATTTACAAATTTGTCGTAAAACAAACGAGTTTTTATATAACTCTTTTCTGCAATTGTGGTTTTAGAAATATAATATAAACTTTGTTTGTCCCAACGAGGCCACTGCCAATATCTTATTCTAATTGCCGGGTCTTCG
>CAZKMG010000353.1:0-4202 GCA_964553465.1 uncultured Bacteroidaceae bacterium | reverse complement strand
TCTGAATGATCCTCTAATAAGCCTTGGACTTGCGACTGCTTTCTCGGGAGAAGCAGATTTCACAAGGATCAGTCCTGTTGGAAACCTTTTTATCTCCAGAGTAATCCACCAGACTTTTATTGATGTACAGGAAGAAGGAACCGAGGCTGCGGCAGCTACTATTGTTGAAATAACATGGGGTGGACCCGGAACTATCTCTTTCAGAGTAAACAAACCGTTTCTTTATCTCATTAAAGAAAATTCAACAGGAGCTGTAATCTTTATCGGAAAAGTAGGGAAACCCGAATATTCATAGCTTTCAATGCGTGTTTAGGATAAAATTATATTATCATCAAATTAAGAACAAACTAAGGTCCCCCCAGTTTTATATTTAAACTCTTTCAATAAGATATCATTGATTTGCTCCTATATATATTAGAAATCCAAGTTTAATACCCAGTGTACCAAGAACTAACCTGGAATTATTCACATTTTCTTCCTTGTCCTTTGAAGTTGTTGAGAAATATCCTCCCATTATGTCAAATTTAACCATGTCACCGATAGGAACAGCCAGTCCGATACCACCGAATAATGACATGATGCTTTGTTTGTGCACTACTTCTTCCTCTAAATAGTTAATATACTTATCTCTAGCAGACCCAAATGACCCTCCCGCTTCAATGAAAGGAGAAATTTTTTTAAGAGGCATATAATATTTTAAAAAAGGGCCAATTCCCAACACAGTTACCGATTCTTTATTATCACCAGATCCAAAGCTCATCAATGCAAAATTTATATCAAGCCCGGCAGCCAGATTATCTACAATGAAATAACCTACTCTGGGTGAAAGATTAAAAGTCCTTGCTTTTTCTGATTCACCGTCAGTTTCATCGCTTTTATACTTCATTGTGGTAAATCCTAATTGCATAAGATTTGATGTTCCCCCTGAATAATCTGAAAAAAGATTATACAAATTAGATGTTGATAATCCAAGGAGAATTTTCCCTTTGTTAAATTGTGCATTTAACATGGACATGCTTAAAAAGCATAATGCAGTAATGGAGAATAAAACTTTTTTCATGATATAAAAGATTAAGTTTATTAATTATTAAAAGTTATTAAAATATTCATTATGAGTCAATAGTGGTGATAGGTAATCATGTATTAGCTGGAAAAGCAAGTGACCTTGATTATAGTTGACCTCATCAATTGGGACACTATAAGCAGGAGTTAAGTGATTTTTATTAAGCTAAGAGTGCTATTCGTAATCTAACCGGCCAAATATGGTCACGATGGCCGGATTTTGCATGCCCATTACAATTTATTCAGCAGTATTATCCCTGCCTCTTCCAGGGTAGCCCCAAACGAGATAATCCCTCCTTTGTGTCCGCCCATTACCAGTATCTTATCAACCGCAACAGTTGTTTTGATAAATAATCGTTTTATTTCGTATGCCATTCCGGGTGTGCCATATTTTGTATTATTGCTGGTTGTAGGGACATTATGCATCAGATTCTCCCACATATCCATACAGTGAACATGGATAACCGCATTTGTTTCAGGTGAACATTCATATATTGCTGCATGGGATAATGATTCGGAAGATGCTTTGATAGGTCCGGTACACGTCAGTCTGTTCTGCAAAAGGTCATATTCATTCACCAAAACATAATGGCACTCATTTAAATTATTCAATCCCCCGGTTGCAGATCCGGTGATAAGAAATTCCTGGTTTTTGAAGCGTGTGCTGATATTTCCAAAACCAATCCCGTTATTATCAGCACCTATCAGGCCAAGAATATACAATTTGTCTCTCCATATATTTAATGCCGATATCTGGTTTTCATTAACCGGTTCTGCTTTAATCCAGTTGCAGTTGAATTTTATATAGCCTTCATCCATATTATCGTTTCTTTTCCGGGAATAATTTAAAGATACTCTGCTTGTCCGGCTTACATATCCCTCTTTCAGTGATGAGTCTTGTTACCAGGTGCGCAGGGGTCACGTCAAAAGCGTAATTTGCGGCCCTGCTGTTTTCGGGAGTCAGCAAAACCTTTTTTATCTCTCCATCACAAAGCCCTTCAATATATTTAACCTCATCGGCCCCTCTTTCTTCAATAGTTATTTCTTTAATACCATCTTCAATCTCCCAGTCGAAACTGGAAGAAGGAAGTGCAACATAAAACGGAACCTGATTATCCCGGGCAGCAAGAGCTTTCAGGTAGGTTCCAATTTTGTTGGCAACATCTCCCGTATATGTGGTCCTGTCCGATCCGACAATCACCATATCTATCAATCCATGTTGCATTAAATATCCCCCTGCATTGTCAGCTATTATGGTATGTGGAACCCGATGATTTCCCAGTTCCCATGCAGTTAAGCTGGCACCCTGATTTCTTGGACGGGTCTCATCAACCCACACATGAACATCAATCCCTTTATCAAATGCAGCATATATTGGTGCTGTAGCAGAACCATAATCTACAAAAGCCAACCAGCCAGCATTACAATGTGTGAGGATATGTACCGTTTCGCCCTCTTTTTTTCTACTTATATCTTCAATGATTTTAAGGCCATGCTCTCCTATTCTCCTGCAATACCCGACATCCATATCAGCAATATCCCTTGCAGTTTTAAGTGCAATGAATATTTTCTCCAGGATGGATCTCCCGTTTTTCATTGAAATTAATTGTTTTTCAACTGCCCATGAAAGATTGACAGCGGTTGGTCTGGTCGCTTTCAATATTTTCCCGGCCTCAGTTAATGCCTTATCGAATGAAGCATCTTTTGGGGCTTGCACTGCTCTAAGATACATCCCATAACCGGCAGCTGCTCCTATTAATCCGGCACCCCTGACGTGCATCTCTTTTATGGCTGTGACAACATCAGCTAAAGATGTCAGATCTTCAATCACGAATTTATGGGGTAAATACCGTTGATCAATAACCTGAATTACCTTTTCATCGGCCTCGTTCACCCAGATAGTGCGATAATGTTTCCCATTCACATTCATATTACAAGGCTGTTAATCCTAATTTAATATTCATAAATAAGATCTAATTTAGTTCTTAAATAATTATTATGAAAATGCCTGCAGATATTGTCGTTTTGTGTTCTGGTGGAAAAGCCATTAGATTTGATTATAAATCAAAGATTGTCTAACTTTAATCATTAAAGGCCATGCCATCTAATTCCGAAATTTATCGAATTAGTGGCCGGCCATATCAAATACCGACGACTTTTAGAGGCCGCCTATCTGAAACAATAAAGATGAATTATGAAAATCTTGTTAGTTTCACCCATTAGGGATCAGCACCTGTTTACCAACAAAGGTATTTTAATACCGCAGCTGGCGTTGTATATTCTTCAAAGTCTTACCCCAAATAAACATGAAGTAAAAATAGTAGAGGAGGAATACATGCAATTGGACCTGAATGAGGAATGCGATGTTGTTGGCATCAGTTGCATGACCTCGAATGCATATCGTGGTTACAGGATAGCCGATGAATTCCGAGAGAAAGACAAAATAGTAGTAATGGGAGGGATACACCCATCAATTCTGCCCGATGAGGCACTTGCACATTCCGATGCTGTAGTGATTGGAGAGGCTGAAGGTGTGTGGGAAAAAATACTGGAAGATATTGAAAGCAATAACTTGCAGAGGATATATCATGAACCTAACCCGGATTTAGAGCGATATATACCTTTAGATTTTTCAACCTTACCTAAAAAACGATTTTACAATTTGATACCTTTGCAAACTACCCGCGGATGTCCTTATAGTTGCGATTTTTGTTGTGTATCGGAAATTTTTGGAAAGAAAATCAAGCATATACCCATAAAAAATGTGGTTAAAGATATTAGGGCATCAGGATCCCGGAATTTTATTCTTCTTGATGACAATATTACTGGTGACCGGAAGTATGCCAGGGAACTTTTCAAGGAAATGATACCATTAAAAATTAGGTGGATTGGGCAATCATCCATTTCGTTTGCATGGGATGATGAGTTAATGGAATTAGCAAAAAAAAGCGGATGTAAAGGCCTGTTTATTGGTTTGGAAAGCACGGTGAACAACAATATACAAAAATATAAGAAGCTAAAAAGTCTGGAAGACACCCAACAAAGTATTAAAAAAATATTGAAAATGGGTATTTTAATACAAGCTTCGGTGATATTTGGCTTTGATGATGATACACATGAAACATTTGGGCAAACAGTAA
>CAZKMG010000352.1:0-4203 GCA_964553465.1 uncultured Bacteroidaceae bacterium | reverse complement strand
AGTTTATGGTGGCACTGGTTGTTGGTCTGATCCTGATGCACAGGGGAATGATCCGATTGGGAATTATAAATCCGGGACTTTACTAGCAACAAAAACTTTTGGTGAAGACGCTCGGTATGATCAAAAATATTATACATTTGGTCCTTTCAATCCTAGTGAGGGAGAATATTCTGAAAAATTTGATAAGATTGTATTTAAAATAATATGTGAGGGAGTTTCCGGGGACGATGGTAATCTATATCAGTATTTTCTAAGTACTGATCCGAATTCCAATATACTTGTTGAAGGCGGAAATGCCTTTGCTTATGAATATTCATTCCGGATGCATAATAATCCCGAAGAGGTTTCTCATATTTACCCTTACGTGGATGATCGGACAATCACTGTTCGTTTTTCAAATTTTGACTGGGATAGTGATGGTTTTATTCGTGTTGTTTCTGTTGTCAGAAAGGGGCAGTTAGTTCCAGCCTCCGGAGAAGATGTCTGGATAAAAGGGGAAGATGATCGCAGAGCCGAATTTAGAATTCAGGAGGAGGAGAAAAATACTTCTCTGGATATACAGTTTATTAAAAAGAAAACTCCCCCTACTGTAAAGAATAATAATGTGGTAATTTTTGTAAGGAATCAATATGATCAGAATGTTGAGTTTTTTACCAGTCCTATTGGCGGTGTTCCCAAGTACAAATATTCAATCGGTGTTAAACCGGCAAATTAAAGATTCCTGCCAATTAACATGAAGAATTCTCTTATGCCAATCCAATTCATTAGACTGCAGCTGTTGTTGTACTTGGTAATTAACCTTACGGGTTCGTTTGGATATTCTCAAAGCCTTAAGTTCCAGCCTTATGGTGCAGACAAAGGATTACCTGATAATTATGTGTATAATATTCAGCAGGATGACAATGGTTACCTCTGGCTTGGAACAGGTGAAGGGCTTTGTCGTTTTGATGGATTTAATTTTTCAGTAACTTTTCCTGGAGATTCTCTCTCAAATGGAATAGTTGATAAAAGTTATAAAGATACCAGAGGGCGTCTCTGGTTCGGTTTCAGGGATGGCTCAATTGCTGTATATCAAAATTCAAGCTTTAAGGTCATTCATCCCAATAGTGATTTTCTTGGAATCATTGCAGGAATTGAGGAAAACAGTCAGGGTCAAATAATGGTAGTTACCCAGGATAAGGGAATTATTTTTATCAGGGAAGATTATTCCCTCACTTATTTAATCAGGGGATTAGAAGGCCAAAATCTTTCTTCAGTTTGCCTCACGAAGGAGGGGGAAATCCTTGTAGGTACTTTTAACGGATTATTTCTTTATCAATTTTCGATCGACAATACAGCATTGGAGTTAAAGAAAAGGATTGAGGACATCCCTCATGTAAAAATACTGTCAATTGATCCTAAACAAAATACAGATAAATACTGGATTGGAACGGAGGATGAAGGATTATACCAACTTGACCTTGATAAAAGTGATACTACGACTGGGAAAAGCACTAAAATAGGTACGCAGTGTGGATTACAATATAGTAAAGTTCAGAAAGTATTTGAAGATAATGAAGCTAATTTATGGGTTTGTACGAATGGAGAGGGAGTTTTTAGGCTTATCCCTGCAGAGAAGGATTCATCTTATACAGATTTTTTACGATATACGGATCAGAATGGATTACCTTCAAACTATATAAGTGATATATTCAGGGATAATGAAGGTAATTTGTGGTTTTCTACAATTGGGCAGGGACTTACAGCTTTGAAAGATCAATCCTTTAGCTTTTATAATTTTGAAAACTCAAGGTTTAATGATAATGTTCTTTCTCTTGCTAATGAAGGTAGTATATATTACCTCGGAGGTGAAAACGGGATAATGGTTACGGATATTTCTCACAAACAGCCGGATGTCTTTCTGGATAACAGTAATGGAATCCCATCTGACAGGATAACTGTATTATTTAAAGATAGCAAGTCTTATATTTGGATTGGAACTTCCCGAAGTGGTATTTACAGGCTAAAAATAGGAGAAAAATCGGCCCAACCTGTATTTTCATCTCAAAATTCACTTGAGAATTCTATTAACGCCATAAAAGAGAGTCAAGACTTTATTTGGGTTGCAACAAATGGAGGAGTTCTCAGGTTCGGGAAAAACGATTTTTCAAAAACCCGGCTTACTACTTCTGAAAGACTTCCTCACAATGAAATAAAGGATATCCTGGTTGATTCAAAAGACAATACATGGATAGCCACCCGTGCAAATGGGTTATTTAATATAAGTAAGTTTTCTGAATATAGCATAAACGCGAGAACTGAAATTGAATTTGTTGCTATTACTGAAGATAAGGATGGCTTCCTCTGGGCTGCGACAGATGGGGATGGAGTATTTCTGTTCTCAAGTGACACACTTCGACATTTTTATACCGAAAAAGGATTAAGATCAAACTACTGTTATAGTATTTCCTGTGATAGTAAAGGAAATATCTGGGTCGGACATCGACGGGGGATGAGTAAAATTGAAAGAAATACCAGACTTATTAAATCATATAGCGTAGAACAGGGAATATCAGTTGACTGTAACCCTAATGCTATAATAACTAATTCAAAGAAAAATCTCGTCTTCGGTACTTCTAAGGGAATTATTGAGTATGACCCTGTTAAAGATAAAAAGGATACTGTTCCACCAAAATTAAATATTACTTCCATTCGTATTTCAGATCAAGACTACAGCAATAAGCAAGATATCATTCTACCATATAATATATATAAATTACGTGTTGATTTTATCGGAATTAATCTGAAAAATCCGGAAGGCATTAAATATCAATATAAACTTATTGGCTATGATGATTCATGGTCTGAACCTTCATCCCTTACAACCGCAAATTTCCGGCTCGAAGACGGAAAATATACTTTTGTATTAAGAGCATGTGATGAGATGGGCAATTGTGCAGAATCCTCACTGCTGAATTTAACCATCAAAATCCCATTCTGGAAAACCTGGTGGTTTATCCTGGTATCCATTTTTACACTGGTAGCCACCGTTTATATTATAATAAAGGTAAGGGAAAGAAACCAGAAGCAAATCCAGGAATACCTTCAGAGATCTCTTGATGAAAGGACTAAGGAAGTCAGGGAGCAGGCTGAAGAAATTGAGAATAAAAATCGGGATATTACAGACAGTATTAATTATGCTCAAAGGATACAGGCTAGCATTCTTCCTCCTATAAAACGTTTACAGGATACTTTTGCAGGAAGTTTTGTTTTTTATCAGCCAAGAGATATTGTTAGCGGAGATTTTTACTGGTACGACAGAATTTGGGATAATAAATTTGTTATTGTTTGTGCTGACTCAACAGGTCATGGGGTTCCAGGTGCCTTTATGTCAATGATTGGCGCAACGTTGATCAAGGACATCTGTTCCCGACCGGGAGTTCGTTCTCCTGCTTTAATGCTTAAAACCCTTGACCAGGAGATCATGAATGCGCTTAATCAGAATATTGAGGCAGAAAAATCAACCGATGGGATGGATATCATTGTGGCAGAAATTGACCTTCACACTAAGTACATGCGTGTTGCTTCAGCCATGCGCCCTCTTATTTTATATATAAATGATGAGCAGGTTTATGTTAAAGGAAGCAGAAATTCAGTCGGGGGCAGGTTTGACATAGAATACGAAAATAAAGTTTTTGAAGAAGATGGATATCAATTATCATCAGGTGATTTAATATATATGTTTTCTGATGGATATCCTGATCAATTTGGTGGACCTTTAGGTAAAAAATTTAAAATGGTACGCCTGAAAAACCTCCTGAGGGATATTCATGATAAATCAATGGAAGAACAATATAATTACGTGAAAAATAATTTTATTCTCTGGAAAGAAGATCTTGAACAGGTCGATGATGTACTCTTTATGGGAATAAAAATCTAAACGAAGTCCAATTACAGAGTAATTCCACTAAGTACAACGACATCTGAAGAATCTATATTGCTTTTATGAAACTGCCTGTCAACCAGGTAAAAAGAATAAAATATTGTATCGTATATAATACTTTTATATTCCAGGTCAATGAAGATGGTTCCTTTAAGGGATTTATTCTGACCTTCCCTTTCAATATATGGAATCCTGTAATTTTGAGTACCTTCTAAGCCTTCAACTTTTTCAAATACTCCGTCTTTGTAATCATATAAAGTAAGAAAGAAATTATACTTGAG
>CAZKMG010000351.1:430-4222 GCA_964553465.1 uncultured Bacteroidaceae bacterium | reverse complement strand
CCTGATATTTTAAGGGCAAGTTCATAAAAATTTTTTTCCCATTCATTGAAAGCTAATTTTCCTTCAATCATCAAACGAAGGAGATTTCCATATGTACTGACATTGTTAAATCCATGATCGTGCACTCCTGTATGGCTAATATGCGAAGCCATTTTTTCAAGTGTGTGTTTTCGGCCTATTTCGAGAAAAGTATCATCCCCTGTGATATCATACTGCAATATCGCTGAACCGTATTGAAATCCTTGTGTCCATTCGGTCCATCCCCTGGATAAATACTTTCCTTTTACAGTAAATACTGGAGAACCTTTGGATGAATCATACTCGTTTTCAATACTCTTAATTTTATGACCGGAAAGTTTCCAAAAGGAATTAAGCCTTTCAGTTAAATCAGAAGGTTTTATTTCAAAATCAATCTTCATAGCTAATTGCACGATTAAGTTATAGAACTGATTATTAATTTATCAGTATTAATTCTCAAAAATTGTCATTTTCAAACTTAAAGTGATAAGAGTTAAATGCCAAAAGTATAATAAATATAAGAACTTCATTTAATGATCGATAGTTTTTGACCTGATTGATTTTAACTATTTATATGATGATAATCCTTGATAGACCAATCCAGAAAAACTATCTAGCCTCCAGCAAGTACAATAACAATCTCTCCTTTGACTAACTTATCTCTAAAATAATTTATCAGCTCAGGCAATGTTCCTCTGACATTTTCCTCATGAATTTTGGTTAGTTCCCTTGAAACAGAGCAAATTCTAGTATCCCCGAAAATTTCAGCAAACTGCATCAGGGTTTTAACCAGACGGAAAGGCGATTCATAAAATATCATTGTCCTGTTTTCTATTCTGAGTTCTTCAAGTTTCTTCGTTCTGCCCTTTTTAGCAGGCAAAAAACCTTCAAAGCAAAACCTGTCACCGGGCAAGCCTGAGGCCACAAGTGCCGGTATAAGTGCTGTGGCTCCCGGCAGACACTCAACTTTAATGTTATTTTTAATACATTCCCTCACAAGGAGATAACCTGGGTCTGATATCCCTGGAGTACCTGCATCACTTACCATCGCAATCACTTTACCGGAAAGTAACTGAGTTACAATATGAATCAAGGATTTATGTTCATTGAATTTATGATGGGACCGAATAGGTTTGGAGATATCGAAATGTTTAAGCAATATACCTGTTTTTCGTGTATCTTCAGCCAGGATAAGATCACAATTTCTCAATATTTCAATAGCTCTTAATGTAATGTCTTGTAGATTTCCTATAGGTGTCGGGACAATGTATAATTTACTCATTTCCAAGGCTTATAAATTTTCTTCTTACCAGGTTTAGGAGCATCTGAACCGAATCACTTTCCATGTCCCAACTAAATTTATCTAAAAGAATAGTATAAGCTGAATTAAAATTTGCAGATTGATCAAGCTCATCAAGGGTTAGTCTGAAAAGATCAGAATCTCCATTAAATAATTCCCTGATAAAAAAGAATTTATCATTTATCCCCATGCTGCTGGCGATGGTTTTTATTGGAGAAGATTGATGAATCGATGAGATATCCGATTTATTGGTTTGTTCTCCAAGTTTTTCATGAATAAATGGATGTTCAGATGTAAACTTTTCAGAAAATGTCTTTTCAGTTTTTGTTAGAGTTTTTTTTGGTTGACTTACTTTTTTCTCATTTTGAGAAGTTTCATCGGTTTTAAAAATATTATCTCCGGATTTTTCCAAATTCAGAGCAGGTGAGGCTGGGGACTTGGCTTCCAATCGTTCTTCTGGAAGTACGGAAGAAATCTTTGCATTATTTTGATCATTCAGGTTAATTCCGGGATCTTTTTCGGAATCTATGCTATCAGCTGTAACTGAAGGTTTTCTTTCTTGAGTGCTTGATTCATGATGTTCACGGAATAGCAATAATACATCATATACATTTCGTAACTTTGAGAGGGCAAGATCCAATTCAATGTTAGGAATGGCAGAATAATTTTTAAAATTGCCGACTAATTTTTCTATATCTTGTATATCTTTAGTTACAATTTCAAGGGTATTTTTAAATTCCATAATGATTTGAAAAGTAAAGTGTACTGAAAGATTTAACAATACAAAAATAACGATATTATTAAGAATATCTTATTCAATGTTTCTTGAAAATTCCATTCATAAAAGTGAAAAGAGAGGGTGGATTGAAGTAATCTGTGGTTCCATGTTCTCCGGAAAAACTGAGGAGTTGATTCGTCGGCTTAAACGTGCGAAAATTGCAAAGCAAAAAGTGGAGATTTTCAAACCCCGCGTAGATACGCGGTTTTCTGAAAACAACGTAATTTCGCATGATGAAAATATGATTACTTCGACTCCTGTTGAAACATCTGCTGCTATTTTGTTACTTGCAGGTGATGTGGAGGTAGTTGGAATCGACGAAGCACAATTCTTCGACATGGGTTTAATTGAAGTATGTAATATTTTGGCCTCCAGAGGTGTAAGAGTTATCGTTGCAGGACTTGATATGGATTACAGAGGACGTCCCTTCGGGCCCATTCCTGGTATAATGGCTACTGCCGAATACGTAACAAAAGTACATGCGATTTGTGTCCGGTGCGGAGAATTGGCCAACCATTCATTTCGCATTAATGAAGTGGACAAACTTGTTGTGCTTGGTGAAACGGATGTCTATGAACCCTTATGTCGTAGATGCTTTGAAAAGGCCTTTGAAGGACAAAAGAATCAATCAATACGCTGAAATGGCCTACTCAATGTCACAAATAGCTGAAATTGTTTCCGGAAAATTATTCGGTTTATCTTCCCATGAGATCAGGTATTTTTCCATTGATAGCAGGACACTTTCGACTCCTGATTTTACCTTATTTATAGCATTGCATGGGCAAAGGCACGACGCTCATCGATTTATCCCTGAATTGATTGATCATGGAATTAAAGCATTCTTAGTTTCTGACAAAAAATATATTCCTGATCAAAGAAATAATATATGTTTTATTCTGGTCAAAAACAGTCTTGAAGCATTTCAGACGCTTGCCGATTATCACCGGAAGAAATTTCCTTTCATTGTTATTGGAATAACCGGTTCAAATGGTAAAACTATGGTTAAAGAATGGATTTACCAGGCACTCCGTAAGGATAGACCGGTCTTCAGAAGCCCTCGTTCTTATAACTCACAGGTTGGAGTACCTCTCTCTGCTCTTTTAATGGAAGATATTTACGATCTGGTAATTCTCGAAGCAGGTATTTCTATGCCTGGCGAAATGACCAATCTTGAACGTATTATAGCACCCGAAATAGGAATCATAACAAATATTGGGGAGGCACACCAGGAAAACTTCAACTCCATCGAAGAAAAAATCAGGGAGAAATTAATCCTTTTCAAAAATTCAAGAACGATTATTTATTGTCGTGATTATGAAATGATTCACAATGAGTTGAAAATGATGTTTCCTCAAGGGAAAAAAATCCGTAGCTGGGGTAAGCATCCCGAAAGTGACTTTAGAATATCTTCGGTAAAACATAATAAACTAGGCACTAGAGTAGAAATTGAGGGGAATATATCCTTTCATTTTCAAATCCCTTTTCATGATCATGCCTCACTTGAAAACTCACTCCATCTTACTCTTCTGCTATATGAACTGGAATATTCACCTGGATTCATTTCAAAAGCCTTGCTTAACCCATTCAGTTTTCAGAAAAATTTTGGAAAGAAACAAATCCGGTTTAATAGTTATATGGAATTGTGTTACCTCCATCCAGATTATTATTCTCCAAATCCAGATATTTTTGAATTGCT
>CAZKMG010000351.1:0-420 GCA_964553465.1 uncultured Bacteroidaceae bacterium | reverse complement strand
CGATGAGGATTGAAATTCTCAAAGGGATTCAATCATGCACCCTGATTAATGATAGCTATAACTCGGATATGGTTTCATTAACAAATGCATTGGATCTGCTATTGCAGCAAAATCAGCATGATAAACGTACATTGATCTTATCAGATATTTTGCAAAGTGGAAGAACAGAGGATGAATTATATTCAAATCTTGCCGGATTACTTAAGGATAAATCAGTTAAAAATTTTATTGGGATTGGACCCGCTTTAATGAGACAAAAAAAACTCTTTCCCAGAAATTCATATTTTTTCGCAGACACTACTGATTTTTTAAGTTCCTCACTCATTAATAGCTTTTCGAATGAGGCTATTCTAATTAAAGGTGCCCGCAAATTCGGCTTTGAAAGGATAGCACACCAACTCCAGTTCAGAGCGCATCAAA
>CAZKMG010000350.1:3671-4248 GCA_964553465.1 uncultured Bacteroidaceae bacterium | reverse complement strand
TATCACAAGACTGGAAGCCAGGGAAAAGGACCAGAAAGCAAAAAAAGCAGAGATCATGGTTGACACCACAAAAAATCTATTAGAAGGATTCAGAAAAGAAAAGAAGAAAACCGCTGAATCCATATCAGATATGATTAACCTGATCGACAAAAGTGAAGCAGCTCCTGATATACAGCTGAAACAACTGATTTCCACCCTTGAATCCTTTGCAAAGAGTGACCTGAAACAGGCGTATATGCTGAAATTAATTATTGATGACAGCAAGGATGAGATTAACAAAACCAGATTCAATATAAACACAATAATTGAAGATGCAGTCAGCTCGATACTGAATTCCATTAATGAAGGGGAGAATAAAATAATAATCAATACTTATTTCAGGTCATCCTCCCTTATAGAAGGGAACCCTGATGACTTTAAAGAGGCGCTTAACCACATCCTTTTTCATTTATCTGAAAAATTGCCCGATGGCGGTGATATACACATAACCACTGAAGAAAACACGGATTTCTCTTATATTTACATCCAGGATAACGGCACAGGAATGGAAGAAACAGTCAGGAAACGAGTCTTCGAA
>CAZKMG010000350.1:0-3661 GCA_964553465.1 uncultured Bacteroidaceae bacterium | reverse complement strand
TTTATCCCTGCTATGAAACAAACAGCCTGGGTCTGGCTTTTTCCAGAGCGGTTATAAACAGGCATAACGGAACAATGGAAGCAATAACCGGAAAAGGAGAGGGAATAACATTTCAGATAATGCTTCCCCTTGCGCCAAAATTTAAGAGGAAAAAAAAGATAGATAAAAGCAGGTTGAAAAAAAGCCGGATACTTATTATTCAGGATGACGATGTTGCAAGGGAACTGATATCCCATCTTTTATCGGAAAAAGGATGCCGCCTGGACACATCAAAAACCTTTATTGAAGGCCTGGCAAAAATTAAAAAGAATAAAACCGAGATGGTAATTGCTGATACAGGCAGCATTCAGCGTAGGGAAATACTTAAACACCTGGCTACACTTCCATTTCTCGGAGGATTGATCTATGCCACCCTGAGTAAAGGTGTCATGGAGAGTGGTGAAGAACAAAACCTTATTGACGCTGCCTCGGGGCCCACTGAGCGTTTCGTTCAGCAAATACAGGCAGGGGGTGACAGACTTTCACTAGAAATCCTGAAAGGACAGAAATTCGATGAGGTAAAGAAAGTTAATGGAACCCTCCCCAGAGGTATGCTGGGATCACTGGAGTCGTCCAAACTCATCCTTGGTGGGAACCTGCTGAGCGGATACGTGCATTCACGCGACTTGATCTATGTTTCATCACTCGTGCTTCACTATCACCAAAAGGACCGGATATTCCGCACCCTGATGCTGGCTGAGCAATGTGGTGTAAATACATTGCTCTCCAACCCGGTGGTGATGCCCCTGATGAAAGAATACTGGAACGAGGGTTACGGGAAAATCCAGTTTATATCTGACTGTGCAGGACTGGATTACAGCAACGGGATCAAAGCTCTACCGTTTGATACCTATATGGATATCGTGAAACGGGCGTTGGACGATGGCGCCAATGCAGGCTATATTCAGGGAGAAACAGCTGATTTCTACATTGAAACAGGACAGGTTGATAAACTTGTTAAAGTAATGGAACTGCTTCGTGACAGGAAACTACCTGTGGGTATAGGTGCCCATAAAATTGAAACCATCATGAAATGTGTGGAACTTGGTCTGGAAACCGACTTCTGGATGAAGACCCTTCATACCCATAATTACTGGTCGGCTAAACACCCGACCTGGCATGATAATATGTACTGCTTCAAGCCCGAAAAGACAATTGAATTCATGGCAAATCTCCCTCAACCCTGGATAGCTTTTAAAACCCTCGCAGCCGGTGCTATTAAGCCAGACCAGGCTTTTCCCTATGTGTTTAACAACGGGGCTGATTTCATCTGCGTGGGAATGTATGATTTCCAGATCGTGGATGATGTAAACCTCGCCCTCAATTCGATTGATAGTGTGAAAGACAGGACTAGGCTATGGAGGGCATAAATGTAAGGCTTTGTTGGGATATAATTTGTTGCCTGAAATTTCTGTTGTTGTTTTTGTTTTTTCAACGTATCAGTATGGGAGATAATTATTTTTCTTTTGCAGGATTTGAATTTCCGATTTTTCAGTAATTATTACTGGTGAATCATAGATTGGAATATTCATAAGAAAAGTTGAATCAATATTTATTTTCAAATTTCTTTTAGGAATTGAAAAAACTTTTCCATCCATTAAATCAATGATAACCGGTTCTTCAAATTGAACATGATGGACAATTAGATTGGCCCATATTTTTTGTGTTAAATCATCTGGTATTTCATTTCCCAGCCATACTATCATCATATTTTTGCTGGATTCACGACGGATTAAACGAAAGCAGTAAATATTATCAGGTTTGATATTGTCATATGGAGTCTCCACAGTAAAATTCTTCTCATCAGCCATCTGCCATTTGTAATCCATGATATTTATTGCATTACGTACAGCATAAAATGAAGCTTTTGTTTTCACATGTTTCAGGCTGTCATTGCCCAGTAGTCCCATTTTTATTGTGTAACCTTCATTGTAAAGGGATGTGGTTATTGGATATGAATAATCAATAATTGAAAATATTGAAGTGGGGATATTGTTGGCATAATCGCCAGCCATTCTTCTGAGCAACCATTTTGACTGGCTGGTTTCGGTCCATTCTAATTTTGATAAAGGACCATTAACCTGGGTTCCTGAGGGACAGCCAGTTTCCCCATGTTTAATACTAATTTTCGGATCATACTTCAACAATAATAACCTGAGACTATCTGCCAGTGAATATGTTTCCTCAGGGATCTCAGGATATGGATGATAGGTAATTTCATTTAATAAATTCAATTTACCCATTTTGCGCAGGTAATCAAGTACGTTTTTGATATATTCAAATGTTGATATATGCATACCACAAATAACCAGGCCGGATACAATTGCATCCGGCTGTTGTTGCTTAATAATTTCGGTGGTCCTTATAAAAAATTTACCATAAGCTTCCGGATTTTTTATTGAGTCATGTTTGTTTGGCAGGTTAGGTTCATTCCAGACTTCCCAATAATTCGTATAATGACCGAATCGTATAACTATTTCTTTTACCCATTTATCCCAGGCGATTAGGGCTTCTTCACTGTAAGGCATACCACCTGCCAGTGTAGGTTCTCCTCCTCCTTCATAAATGGGGTTGCCATATGAAAATTGTAACCAGGGACGAATTCCTTTATCACTTAAATCAGTAATAATCTCATCAAGCCATTTGAAGTCATAAATCCCTTTTTGTTTTTCACATTTCGCCCATCCCAACTGAAGTCTGGCAGTTTTTGCTCCAAGAATCGGGAGATAAGTATTGTATGAAAAATAATTGGTATAGTCTCTGTCCAGAACTTCACAGCCAATTGTCCAGGAGTTACCTTCCATTTTGGTTGTGAGTGAAGTTCCTAAATATCCAATAAATATTGGTTCAGTAACTTTATTTACGTTTATCGTACACGAGAATATACATAAAATCAATAAGGGAAAGTATATTTTTTTTAATTGTTTCAAGAGATTAGCCAATATCATTTGATTAAAATTAAAAATTAACGCATTGAGTGATTATAAACGATAATTAATTGGATTTGTGACCTTTGTGTTTTTTCTTTGTGGGCATTTAGATTTACATTCTAATTGAATTCGTAAAATCATTATTTTAAAGCCTCCCATTTTCAGGGCAGGATTTTATCAAAGGTAAATAGTTTATTCAAAAATAATATGGATTTATTTTTTTTAAAAAGATAGCTTACCAGTTCTGGCGCAACCCCGGAAGACAATAAATAAAGAGGGATAAAACTTAATGGTGGCGGGATAAATTCTGAATGTAATTTCACTCGCCTTACAGCGCGTTTTGCGTTAGAGTTAGGGGTTACTCGTTACGCGTTTTACGGAGTAAAATCCTGATTGAGCGGGCTGAAATGAATATACTCCAGAGATTACCAGTTTATTTACCCGGGATCTCAAATAGAAAAAGACTCATCAAAAATTTCCTCGAAGATCACTTTCTAACTTAAAATTTCAATAATTTTAATTGGAATATTAAATGTACCTCATCATAGTTTTTATAAAGTCATGTTTATTAACCACCGTTAAGGGATAAATCCAAATACGATGATAAGAAATATAATCAATATCGTTTATACATTAGTTGTGCACAATTCTAAATATTCACGATAACTTGATTAATTTCTCCACATAACGTT
>CAZKMG010000349.1:0-4250 GCA_964553465.1 uncultured Bacteroidaceae bacterium | reverse complement strand
AGTTTACAGGATACTGTATTACAAGATCTTCTGCAATTTTAAGAGATTTTACTATATCTGTTTCCAGATATTTATTTAACTCATCATCTATAGTTTTGTAAGGGGAATATTCAGGTTGATTTGCATACCCGAAATAAAGCATGAAAAAGTGATTGAGTCCCATGGTATTTGGGCTTTCCCAGAATCTTTTAAAAAGTCTTGAATAATAATATGGACTGGAAGGTTTTGTAGTCAGTTTTTCAAACTCGGAAATATTATCGGAAATGAACTCTTTAAATTTTACTCTTCCCTCTGAATTGTAGTAAATGATATCCGGGTCTGTGTTTTTAATAACCTTTGCCTGTGCATAATAGTCCCTTATTAAAGTGTTTGAGGGAACTAAATCAATAGCTTTCTCAAAAAACCTCTGTGCTGATTCATAATCTTTCTTAAAGAAACTGGAAAGTCCGGCAACTTGAAGAAGATGAAAATCACTGCTATCTTTTTTCATTCCTTCAATAGCAGTCTTTTTTGCCAGGTCATAATTCTCGAGTAAAAAATATGCCATGGCCAGGATATTCAAAACCCTTCTATTTTGTGGTTCAATCTCATAAGCACGATAGGCATAAAAAAGACATGAATCATTTAATCCCGGAGAATTATTCATATATAGAATGGCCAGTCTTAAATGACCTTCAACCGAATGAGGTTCAATAGATAGAAATTTTTTAAAAAAGTATATTGAACTATCAATTTTTCCCATCAGATCATATGAGTTCCCTATTTTATAATATAAACGGGTCAAGTCAGCCTCAAGATTCGATGCTTTTAAATAGAAATGGATTGCATCTTTAAACACTCCAGTTTCATTATAGCAATCCCCGGCTAATTCAAGTGGGTAATACTCATCAGGATATAAGTTAATATACTTCTGAAAAACAGATATTGCTAAACCGTACTCCCTGTTTTCCATTAAATACCTGCCTCTATTCATCAAACTATCCTTATCCTGTGAGGATATCTTCAATGGAAATGAAATACTGATAAGAATGCAAAATAAGATTTGGACACTCTTCCCCATTTTTATTTTTTTGATTTATTACCTGATAAACTGACGGTTCAAATTTATATATATATAATGGAATGTTTATTAAACAATATTAATACTAGAATTTTACGCGTTGTGCGATTAAAACATATCCTAATTTATTTACAAATTTTGAAAATTTAATACATTGATTTATAAGCATATATGAAGATCTTTGTGAACTCTGTGGAATCCTTCGTGGCCATTGTGGTTAAATAATTTTACTGCAAAGTTCACAATGAAAAAACACAAAGCACACAAAGCCTGTTAATTACAATATTTCAATCGCACAACGCGTTAGAATATTATCTGGAAGAACACATCCAAAATGAACTGCTGAAAATCATAAGCACCTTTGAATAACCATACCCAGATTCCCTTTCCATAATTATATTAAAGATTGAATCATAAATAAGTTAATAATCAAAAATATCAACTTTAATCCGGACCAGAGTTATTATTTGTTTTTTCTATAAAGGCGGAGTACATTTGAACAAAATGCTGCAATACTCAGGATCGCTTGTGAGTTGATCCGCGATGTACTAATAAACCTTCTGCCTAAAATAGGAGGATAAATAAGATGTTATTTTTTGCAACGTTTAAAACTTTGTTTTTCTTACTATGGTTGACAATTAATTGATTTGCTATGAAGAAAAGGTTTATATGGTTTCTAATGATTTTTTTACCCCTGACAGTTATTTCTCAGGATCACAACTTTGTAATCGATAAGTCAGATTCGATAAATCCCTGGAGTAATTTAAACTTTAATAATAATCCCCAAAATTTTCATTTTGCTATTGTTGCCGACAGGACCGGAGGAATGCGTCCCGGTATCTTTGAGGATGCAATAGTAAAACTGAATCTTCTTCAACCGGAATTTGTAATGAGTATTGGAGATTATATTGAAGGTTATACAACCGATGACTCAATGCTTGATTTGCAATGGAAAGTGTTTAATGGAATTATTTCGCATCTTCAAATGCCATTTTTTTACCTGCCAGGAAATCATGATTATATAAATGCCACCGAGGCAAGAAAATGGAGTCAGTATTTTGGAAGGTCTTATTATCACTTTATTTATAAGGACGTTCTTTTTCTTTGCCTCAATACCGAGGAAGCAATGATGGGGTCCGATTTGGGGGGTATTGAAAAACCTCAATTTGAATATTTCAGAAATGTCTTGCAACGGAGTTCAGATGTGCGATGGACACTGGTTTTTTTGCATCAACCTTTATGGGTTCAGGATAGTACAAGATACTGGCCGGAGTTGGAAAAAATTTTATCAGAGCGCAATCATACAGTATTTGCAGGTCATAAACATAATTATTCAAAAACACTCAGGAATAATGGAGAATATTACATCCTGTCAACAACCGGCGGATTTAATCAGTTAAGAGGCCAGGATAAAGGAGAGTTTGATCATCTGCTCTGGATTACAATGTCTGAAAAGGGGCCGATAATTGGGAACATTAAGTTAGACGGTATTCTTATTGATAATTTTGTTATAAATAACAAATAATAATAAAAAAAGTACAATGTTAAGTCCGTAATTTGAAAAAAAATTAGATAGTTTATATTTGAAATAAAATAAAATTTTCTATTGATCTAAATAGATGATCCATTATATCAGCCTCTTTATGTTGTATATTTAAATTCTTTTAGTGAAATTTACAAGCAAGACAAAGTTTACCAATTATTAATCTAAAGTAAATTATTATGAAAAAAATAGAATTTCTTTCAGTCCTCTTAATGATATTAATCATTACAGGCTCATGTAAATCCAAAACTCCAAAACAGGGTGATACAACAAAACAGGAAGAGATGACTGCAACCACAGAAGGATCCGAGGAAGGGTGGACAGTTTTATTTGATGGGACCAGCACGGCTGGATGGAGAGGTTATGGTAAAGACAAATTTCCCGAAAAAGGATGGGTAATTGAAGATGGTTCGTTAAAATGTATTGGTTCAGGTGAAGGAGAAGCCGGTGGACAGGGTGGAGATATTATTTATGATAAGAAATTCAAAGATTTTAGACTTAAGCTTGAATGGAAGATATCGGAGGGTGGGAATTCAGGTATTTTCTATCTGGCAGAAGAAAATGCTGACCCTATCTGGAAATCAGCTCCGGAAATGCAAGTACTGGATAATGCAAAGCACCCCGATGCACTTTTAGGTAAAGATGGAAACAGAAAGGCAGGCTCATTATATGACCTTATTCCGGCTGTGCCACAGAACTCAAAACCTGCAGGAGAATGGAATGAGGTGGAAATCATGGTTTATCAGGGTACTGTCGTTCATAAAATGAATGGTGAAACCGTTTTGGAATATCATTTAGGGACACCTGATTGGGATAAGCTTATTGCAGGAAGTAAATTTGCAGAATTTCCGAACTTTGGTAAATATCGGGAAGGTTATATCGGCCTGCAGGATCATGGTAATGATGTTTGGTTCAGAAACATTAGGATCCTTGAGTTATAAAAGGGAAAGAAAATAACTAATCAAACTTAAATTCCGTTAAATAATGTAAATCATAATTTCTGTTTTTAGTGGAGATATTAAATATGAAAGCCATCTCTGAAAAGTAATACAGGAGATGGTTTTTCTATTTATCTAATCACTGGGATACATTATTAACAAGACCTCCGAAAATAATGTGAATATGTACTTGCTCCCATTTTACCAATTCAAATCTTCCAACTTAATTCATAATATATACTATATGATCTTACTTTTACGGAATAAATTAATTTGATAAATTCAATTTATATTCCTCAATATTCTTTGAGAGTCTTTCAACTAATCTTTGTCTTGATTCATTACTTGCCCAGCCAATATGAGGGGTGATTAGCAGCTTATCCTTATCTCTGATTTTTAGAAGAGGATTATCCGGACGGATAGGCTCTTCCTCAAAAACATCAATCCCTGCAGCACCTATAAGATTTTCTGATAATGCCAATGCAAGATCTTCCTCATTAATAATACCTCCACGACCGGTATTCAGAAGGATTGAACAAGAACGCATTAATTTAATTTTCTCGTAATTGATCAAACCCCGGGTTTGTTCAGTAAGTGGTGCATGAATGCTCACTACATCAGAGATCGAAAGGAGTGTATCAAGATCAAAACGTTTATAGTTAATATTATTGTTCTTACCTGTTGTTGAATAAAAAATAACCTCCATTCC
>CAZKMG010000348.1:0-4251 GCA_964553465.1 uncultured Bacteroidaceae bacterium | reverse complement strand
CCCAGGAAGGAGTTTGGATCAGCAGCAAATGATGTGTACGAAAATCTGGTTAGTCAGGCTGCATCTTTAGGGTTTGATTTGAAGCAGAGTGAGAATGTCAATGTAAATGTGAGGATTACTGGTACATTCTCAGATCCAAAAATTGGTCTTGATGTAAAAGAGAGCTTGTCCAATGCTAAAGCTGAAATAAATGAAGCAATAAAGGGAAAAGTCCTGGAGGAAATACAAAAAGTAAAGGAGGATGTAAAGGAGAAGGCCAATGCAGAGATTGATAATATAATGAAAGAAGCAGAGCAACAGGCTGAGGAATTAAAGGCAACAGCAAAGAAAGCAGGAGAAAAATTAGTTGGCGAAGCACAATTACAGGGTAAAAATCTGATAAATGAAGCCGGGAGTAATCCACTAAAAAAAGCGGTGGCGGAAAAAACTGCTGCGGAACTTGTTAAGAAAGCAAATCAGAAAGCAGATGCACTAAACAAGGAAGCAGAAACGAAAGCTAATGCGCTTCTGGAAGGTGCACAGAAAAAAGCAGATGAATTAAAAAAATAAAATCACAATCCTGACATTACTGCATAATTGAAAGCAAGGGTATTATTATTTGTCATTTTTGGTTTTAAATTTACAGATTATGTATAAAATTAATTTAATCATCAATTTCAGACTTATATCAGTCTGCATCTTATTTATGACACTATTCATGAACTGGAAAGAAGTAAAGTGCCAGGAAAAAGATAAAATTGATTTTCAGAAGCAATACCCTAATGCAGAATTTATGCCTGACATAATTTATGGAAAAGGAGGGGAGAAGGACCTGAAACTGGATCTTTTCTTTCCAAAGCTTGGTGAACCTCCATATACCGGGATAATTTTCATACATGGTGGAGGATGGAAGAAATTATCGAAAGAATATCTAAAAGAGTGGGGATATTATTTTGCTGATCACGGATATTTTGCAGTAAGTATCGATTACAGGTTATCAGATGAAGCAAAATTCCCCGCGGCCGTGGAGGACTGTAAGTGTGCTGTTAGATGGCTGAGAGCTAATGCACAAAACTACCAGATCAGTCCTGACAGAATCGCCATATTTGGTGAATCCGCCGGTGGACATCTTGCTGCATTGGTTGGAACTTCTGGCGGGATTGAGGAGCTTGAGGGGGCAGGAGGGTACCAGGGATACTCAAGCAGACCTGATCTTGTTTTCCCGGTTTATGGAGTTTTCGATCTTACGAGAGGCCCAAAAGAAACGGGTGCTGTAAAAAGTTCATTGTATGAATTTATTGGATGCAGTTATGATGAATGTCCGCATAAGTACAAGACAGCTTCTCCAATAACCTATATAGATAAAACAGACCCTCCATTTTTACTTTTTCACAGTACGGCCGACAGTACCGTATTATTTGAGCAGTCGGTGATATTTGAGAAACATCTTAAGGATGCTGGCGTTCCAGTAGAATTTAGTATAACCATCGGGGGTAAACATGGATATGTTCTTTGGGATCCATACTTCAAAGCAACGTGTGACCAGATGATTTATTTTATGAACAAGTATTTCAGAAAAAATTAATAATCCATCGATAAATTTGAATATCGGCGATAAATTACAGATCATTCACCGAGTAAATTTAAAAACCTTATATTTTTTTACTCATTTTTTTCAAATATCAAAAGATAAAAATAAAAAGCCGCTAGTTGAATACTCAAATAGCGGCTTATCTATACAATTAAGATTGTATTAAAATCTCTTCTCTTGTATCCTTGCTTTCTTCCCCGTCAAGTCACGAAGATAGAAAATTTTTGCTCTTCTAACTGCACCATGTTTATTTACTTCTATTTTATCAATGAATGGAGAATTTAAAGGAAAAATTCTTTCCACTCCTATGCTCCCTGACATTTTTCTTACTGTAAATGTACGGGTTGCACCAGTTCCCTTTTTTTGGATAACAGTGCCCCTGAATTGCTGAATTCTCTCTTTGTTTCCTTCCTTAATTTTATAATGAACGGTAATTGTATCTCCGCTATTGAATTCAGGAAAGTTTGTTTCCTGTGAAAATGCTTTTTCAACAACTTTCATTAAGTCCATCCTGATAGATTTTATTAAGTTTTACCAGATTTTTTACAGGTCGCAAATGTACAATTTATTTTCAGATCAAGCAACGGAATAATTAATATTTTTTATTTGTTCTGGGAGTGTGACTTATGTCACTTAAATATAATTTTAGTTATTGTATTAATATCAGTCGATTATATATTTTCTCCATTGATTCATATTGTAACCTCATAACTTCATTACTTCATAATAATACCATCTATTCTAATGTCCCTGTCCTTCAGGTACAAGTAGCTTACGGCCTGTGTCCTGAATCACCATTTTCTTCCATCTGTCTGAATATCCTGGTTGGTCAGGCATGACAGAAATACCATCTGGATTTCTGGAGAAATTATTGTTAACCTCCTTCTTAACATTACCATCGATATATTTTACAAGAAGGTATTGGCCCAGTTTTTTCCAGGTCTCAAAGGTAATTTGAGACATACTAATAGAATAATCGGTGAGATATTCTCTTGCCTGTTTTGGATTGTGGGAGAACAATGCAAGGGCAGTCTGGTCAACCGCAGGAGTATTGAGCTCAAATTTATTCTCCAGTTCCTTTTGCTTTTTCAAGGCATCTGCACTCATTATATTATATCTTAGATAGCAGAAGTTTGAAACAAAGTTGAAAGCCCAGAAAGCTGATGTTGGAGAATATGTAAGCATATCCCCATTTCCTACTTTAAAACAATCCGGAATAGAAGTTATTCCGCAATAGATTGGAACATATACGGAAGTAGCTGCGTCATCCACGCCAAACCAAAAAATTCCTCCAATGGGATCAGGTAACCAACTGCGGCATTCAGAGATAAAAGAAAAACCTGTTTGTTGTGTGGCTGTCGCTCTTTCATTGCAGTATACTCTGGTACTATCGTCACTCAAATTCCATGTTAGTGGTCGCCAACTGTAGGGGAGTCCAAACGAACCTGCACCCGCATCAAGCCTCATGTCAATAGGAGTCCCTTCCAGATGATCTCGCATAAATCCCATCATATCCCTGCTTGAAAGCTTACGATCAGGTTTAATCCACAATGGCATACGGTTCTTTAGGTCATAACCTGATGCATACATATAATATTTCTGCATTTCGGAATTGACAGATTTAAAGAAAGACCAAACCCTGATTTCACAAAACCTGGCCCCGCTGAAATCTATCGGGGCATAAGTGTCAGAGAAGCTAAAATCAGAATCTTTGCCTGAAAATAAATTATTCTTTCTAGCTGACTCAATAACATCAGCAGCGTATACACACTCGATGTCAGGGTTATAGATCTTACTAAGATCTTTGGAAGTTATTGAAGTTTTACCATTTGTTAATGGAAAAGTTTGTATTCTGGCCTGGTTTGCATGTCCCGAGACATAACCGTCAGGGATCCTTCTCGCTACCCATGCGGCACCTTTATTTCCCAGCCCTTTCCCAATTATCTCAAGGATCCATGCTTCATTTGGATCAGCGATAGAAAATGATTCGCCCGAACTACAATATCCATATGTTTCAACTAATTCAGAAATAATTTTTATAGCCTCACGAGCATTTTTTGCCCTCTGAAGAGTTATATAAATTAAACTACCATAATCAATGATAGCTGTGGTGTCAATTAAGGTTTCTATTCCAGTGAAAGTAGTTTCTCCGATAGATACTTGGTGTTCATTCATATTACCTACAACTGAATAAGTATGGCTAACTTGTTTGATCCTGCCCAGAAATCTGCCGGAATCCCATTCATATACATCGAGTATACTACCCTCAGGATAATCCATTGCTGGCCAATAATATAATTCTCCATATAATGTGTGTGAATCTGCCGAATATGTTATCATTGTAGAACCATTTACGGAAGCACCTTTCGTAACAAGAAAATTTGTGCATGAAAATGCTGGAACCGCTATCATGGTTAATACTAAAGAAGTAGAAACAAATAATTTTTTGCTCATAGCTGTAATCTTAACTGATTTAATAAAGTTTTAAAAATACGCAGAAAATTTATTTATCATTCCGAATTCAAAGAAATGCTTATTATATTCTTTAACATTCAATAGATGAAATTGTTATTTCTTAATTTTTATTTATTTATACTCCTCCTAACTTTTTAATTTTTACTTTTTAATTTTTACTTTTTACTTTTAACTTTTTACTTTTCACTTCTTTGTATCTGATCAGC
>CAZKMG010000347.1:0-4271 GCA_964553465.1 uncultured Bacteroidaceae bacterium | reverse complement strand
CAAAGAGAAAAATGCACTAGACGCATTTGAATATGATGTGACTGATTATTTACTTAAACCTGTATCTTACTCACGATTTTTTAAAGCAATTGAAAAAGCTTCCACCCGTTTAGAAAGAGACAAATCAAATCTTATAGGGAAAGAAGAAATTTTTATTAAGAAAAATGCTACCCTGGTGCGGCTTAAATATGATGATATTCTCTGGGTTGAAGCACTTGAAAATTATGTTATTTTTAACACTTCCAAAGAAAAATATACGATCCACTTTACCATGAAGGCTATTGAACAAAAACTTCCATCTAGGAAATTTACACGGGTCCATAGGTCTTTCATTGTCAACACAAGTAGTATTGAAGTAATTGAAGACAATTCAGTACTAGTAAAAACAGAAGGTGGAACAAGGACCATTCCAATTGGTAAATCATATAAAGAAAAATTAATGAGGGATATTAATCTAATAATTAAGTAAGCCCTTCCTGTTTTTCTATCTGCCGTATGATCACAAACCGTCAACTTTTCCTTCATTACTTGGCGTCTACATCCTTGTCTCCAATGATGCTTGAAATAGAAACTGCTAAAGGTATATGGATGTATGATCCTAAGGGGAAGGAATATTTGGACCTTATATCAGGAGTTACAGTCTCATACCTGGGACACAATCATCCAGAAATAATTCAGGCCGTTAAAGATCAGGTTGATAAATATTTACATCTTATGGTCTACGGGGAATTTATACAATCACCCCAGGTTAAGTATGCTGAAATGTTAATTAAAAACCTTCCTCCAAAATTGCAATCTGTATATTTCGTTAATTCTGGTGCTGAAGCAATGGAAGGAGCCATTAAGGTATCTAAAAAGTTTACTGGACGCTCTGAGATCATCGCATTTAAGAATGCCTACCATGGCAGCACGCAAGGAGCAATGAGCCTGATGAGCAGTGAGCATTTAACCGAAAATTACAGACCATTAATCCCTGGTATCAGGTTTCTGCATTTTAATGATCTTCATGATCTTGATCAGATTACTAAAAAAACAGCCTGTGTCGTGATAGAACCTGTACAGGCGGAAGCAGGAGTTATTCTGCCAGATCATTCTTTCCTGTTGAACTTAAAGGAGAAATGCAGCCAAACCGGGACATTGCTGGTATTCGATGAGGTTCAGACGGGATTTGGCAGACTTGGAAACCTTTTTGCATGCCAGCTTTTTAAAATAACACCTGATATTATAGTACTTGCGAAAAGTCTTGGGGGTGGAATGCCACTGGGTGCATTTATCAGTAGCAGGGAAATTATGTCTGTATTAGCAGTAAATCCAACGCTTGGGCATATTACTACTTTCGGAGGACATCCGGTAAGCTGTGCTGCTGGATTAGCTGCTTTAAACATATTGTTGAGGGAAAATCTTTCAGATACGGTTCAAGAAAAGGAAGGTTTATTCAGAAAACATCTGGCTCATCCAAGTATTGTTGAAATAAGAGGAAGAGGGCTTTTGTTAGCCATTGAGTTTGGAAATCCTGAAATAATGCACAGAGTCATAGATAAAGCTTTCGAAAATGGGATCATTACTGATTGGTTCCTTTTTTGTGAGACTGCAATTAGGATCTCCCCTGCCTTAACTATAAGTAATGATGAGATCAGAAAAGCATCCGAACTACTTATCCTTTCAATTGAACAAGCACTTAAATGAGACTGTTTAAAATATGATCCGATCATTTATATTATTTCTTATATTTTATCTTTCAGCTGAGCTTCACGCGCAGGAGCAGGGATTATTTGAAATTATTGAAACCGAAAGTTGGCTCCAGGGAGCTTTTATTAAGTTGTATAATTCTCCTGAAAGTGCCTCACGAGATAGCCTTAACACAGAAATTATCGCCCATTTTAAAAAGATACTGGTAACTCAAGAGTCTTTTTTTTATCCTTGGAATGAACTTAAAATGATTGGTAAGGTCAGATCGAATGATAACAGAATAAACATTTTTACCTGGCATCTTGAGAAAAATCAAAATGATTTTGAATATTATGGTATTCTCCAGGTTTATGATGGTAAGAAAGAAAAACAATCAATCAGAACTTATATTTTAAAGGATCAATCAACCGTTCTTAAAAATCCTGAAACATTGGAACTTGTCCCTGAGAAATGGTACGGTGTATTGTATTATGGAATTCAAACTTACAAGTACAAAAGGAAATACTATTATGCCCTGCTTGGCTATGATTTTAATAATCAATTCTCTGATAAAAAGCTAATTGACGTTTTGATGATTGATAAAGGAAATTTACCTGTTTTCGGAGGGAGTTTTCAATTGGAATTTAAGACTTTGAAAAGAGTGATATTTGAATACTCTGACCAGGTAGTGATGACAATGAGATATGATGAAAGGCTTAAAATGATAGTCGTGGATCATCTTTCACCAATAGAACCCCTCTTCACTAATAACTACCGGTTTTATAGTCCCGATGGAATTTATGATGGATTCCAATTTGTAAAAGGAGTTTTTATTCTCCAGCATGATATTGATGCGAGAAACGATAAAAGTAATCCTTGATCCTGCAATAATTATAGCATATTGTTTAATCTTACTCTACTACACAATCGATGAAAGCCGGACACGCCATTTTGTCAGATTCTACTTTGTGGCACACACTTTGAAAAATTAGGTTATTGTCAAACTTAAAATTTTCAGAGAAATGCAAAAAGGCAAAATTGGTGTATCTTCAGAAAACATTTTTCCAATAATAAAAAAATTCCTTTATTCCGATCATGAGATATTTCTCCGTGAACTTATTTCCAATGCTGTTGATGCAACACAGAAACTCCGCACATTATCATCTGTCGGTGATTATAAGGGTGAACTAGGAGATCAGACCATTCATGTAGTTCTGGATAATAAAAACAAAACACTTACAGTTTCTGATCGTGGTATTGGTATGACTTCTGAAGAAGTTGAAAAATATATCAATCAGATCGCATTTTCAAGCGCTGAAGAATTTCTTGATAAATATAAGAGTCAGGGTAATAATTTAATAGGACATTTTGGTCTTGGTTTCTATTCTGCATTTATGGTTTCGAAAAGGGTTGAAGTTATCACCCGTTCATATATAGAAGAATCTAAACCGGTGAGGTGGGAATGTGACGGAAGTCCTGAATATAACTTGACTGAAACAGAGAGAGAATATATAGGAACAGATGTGATCCTCTACATTGATGAGGAATCAAAGGAGTTTCTTGAAAAAGACCGTATTGAAGGGATACTTAAGAAATATTGCAGGTTTCTGCCGGTTGAAATTGCTTTCGGAAAGGAAACGGAATGGAAAGATGGGAAAGAGGTTGAAACGGAGAAAAACCATATTGTCAATGATACAAAACCTTTATGGACCAGAAAACCTACGGATCTTAAAGAGGAAGATTATGAGAAGTTTTATCATCAACTCTACCCAATATCAGATAAACCACTTTTTAATATTCATCTGAATGTAGATTATCCCTTTAACCTAACAGGAGTACTTTATTTCCCGAAAATAAAGAGCAATTTTGAAATTCAGAAAAATAAAATTCAGCTATATAGTAACCAGGTTTTTGTAACAGATTCTGTAGAAGGAATTGTGCCGGAGTTCCTGACATTGCTTCATGGAGTGCTTGACTCACCTGATATTCCTTTAAATGTTTCAAGATCCTATTTACAAAGCGATTCAAATGTTAAAAAGATATCAGCACACATCACCAAAAAAGTAGCTGATCGTCTAGAGGAATTATTTAAAAACGACAGGGAACAGTTTGAAAAAAAGTGGGATGATCTTAAACTTTTTATTGAATATGGAATAATCAGTGAAGAAAAATTTTATGAAAGGGCTGAAAAATTTGCACTCCTCAAGAACACTGACGGTAAATTCTTCACCTTTGAGGAGTATGCAAAGCTTATTAAGGAAAACCAGACAAATAAGGATAAAACGCTGGTTTATCTGTATTCAACTGATAAGGAAGAACAGTTTTCTTATATAGAAATTGCCAGAAATAAAGGCTATGATGTACTTTTATTAGATGGTCAGCTTGATCCTCATTTTATTAACCACCTGGAAGGCAAATTCAAAGATTCAAGATTTACCAGGGTTGACAGCGATGTTATTGATAAACTGATACAAAAGGAAAATATCAGAGAATCAAATTTAAACAAGGAAGAGAGAGAAGCAATGAGTACTATTTTTGAAGGTCAGGTAAATGACAGAAACAGGTTTATAGTTAGTTTTGAAGCACTCTCGGAAAATGACCAA
>CAZKMG010000346.1:0-4294 GCA_964553465.1 uncultured Bacteroidaceae bacterium | reverse complement strand
TTTCTTTTAAAGCTGCAACTGAGAAGTAATATGTGTTATCACCAAACAATGATGTTAGTCCGATGAAATTATCAGAACTATGGACTTTAATAATAATATTTTTATCGGGGCCCTCAATATAAATTTTAACCAAACCATCTATAACATACAATATATTAGATACCTGGGTTCCCTCTTTAATAATTGTCTCTCTCTTTTTGTAGATGATATGGTTTTTCCGTAAACTATAAAATTCTTCTGCATTTTTAACTCTTTGAATAAAACAATTAGATCTTGTATAACATTCGTTACAATCTGTTTTATGTAAATACCTGTCCATTTCATAAACTTGTTTTAAGATATTGATCCAAATCTTACATAAAAACTACGGAGTTTAAAATTAACAAATTAAAAGTAATAAAAATAGGCATAATAATATGTTTCTGGTAGGGTGCACCTGTTTCTTCAAATGCCAGCCGCTAACAGTCGGTATAATGCATAGGCTACCAAGTGGCACAGTTGATAGGAACGTTTGCCGCTTTTTATTATCTTGCTGATCAAACACAATGCGATGCAACGCATACGAAATCATACCGTCGAACCTCAGCATTCATCAAAAACGTTATTGAGACATAATTAATTCAATGGAACACATTTTAAAGTATTAAAATGATGAAAATATTTTTTCTAATCCTTTTCACGTTCATGCTACTTTTTTCAAGCATTTTCAGTCAAACACCCATTGAAATTCAAGATCCTTGGACTATAGCAATAAATAAGCTTCCTGCACGTACGTCAATATGGCCTTCTCCCAATGTTGAAAAGGCTATGCAATCAACCTATGAAAATTCAACATGGGTGCAATCACTAAATGGAGAGTGGAGTTTTAAATGGTCGCCAGATCCAATTTTAAGACCTGTCAACTTTTATAAAAAGGATTTTATTGCAAAGGATTGGAGTAAAATACCTGTTCCTTCTACTATGGAACGGCAAGGATATGGAACACCTTTATATGTTAATTCTACATACCCTTTTAAAGTCAATCCGCCGAGAGTGATGGATACTCCGGATTCCAGCTTTACCAATTTTAAGAGCCGAAACCCTGTAGGATCCTATAGAAAAATTTTTCAGGTTCCTGAGGAATGTTCTGATAAACAAATTATTTTGCATTTTGCAGGCATAAGCTCAGCTGCTTTTATTTGGATAAACGGGCAAAAGGTTGGTTATACGCAAGGTTCAAGATTAGTTGCAGAATTTGACATCACACCATATTTAAAAAAAGGAGATAATTTATTAGCTATTGAGGTTTATAAATATTGTGATGGATCCTATCTAGAGGATCAAGATTTTTGGAGATTAAGCGGAATTTATCGTGATGTTTTTATCAGGGCAGTTCCAAAAGTTACATTATGGGATGTTTATGCAGCCCAAACTATAAATCTGGAGACAAGAAAAGGAAAAATATCTTTGCAATATTCATCCGCCAACTTTACCAGGGAGATAAAAAAGAATTTCAGCCTGTTGGTCTCGGTTTTATCGCCAGATGATGAATTAATAATTGAGAATAAAACTTTCGAACTTATTCCCATTCAAGCAGGCTTTAATAGTGAAATTATTTTACCCGAAATTGAAATTAATAACGCTCAACTGTGGTTTCATGACAAACCGTTACAATATACTGTTCAGGTAACACTGATGAATAATAATGAAGTTGTCGAAGCTTATTGGTTGCCTGTTGGATTCAGAAAAGTAGAAGTTGTTGGGAATAAAATTCTACTGAATAACTATCCTTTAAAAATACGAGGAGTAAACCGTCATGAATTTTCTCCGGATCAGGGATATGTTGTTACCAGAGAACAAATGATTAAAGAGTTGAAATTAATGAAACGAGGCAATGTCAATTTTGTTCGTACTTCACACTATCCAAATGATCCAAGATGGTATGAGTTGTGCAATGAATATGGCATGATGATAATGGACGAGGCAAATATCGAATCACACGGACTCAGTTACCATAAAAGAGTTTTGCCTGGAGATCAACCTGAATGGACACATGGTTGTAAAGAACGAATAAAGCGAATGGTGATTCGTGATAGGCAAAATCCATCTGTTTTCATGTGGTCGCTGGGAAATGAAGCCGGTTTTGGTAATGCTTTTGTTGAAATGAGAAAAGTAATACTTGCAAATGACCCGGAAAACAGATTAATTCATTATGCAGACATGAACCTGGTAGCAGATTTTGATAGCCAGACTTATCCAACTATTGAGTGGATGAAACAACATCTAAATAATCAGGCTACAAGAAAAGGAGAGCTAGGCAAAACATCTCACAAAGATCAGCATGGAGAGTATCCGTCAGGAAAGCCTTTTGTAATGAACGAGTATTGCCATGCGATGGGAAATAGTTTAGGCAATTTATTAGATTACTGGAAGTTGATCTATGAAGAGGATATGTTGGCTGGAGGATTCATCTGGGATTGGATTGACCAAGCCCTGTTTAAAGATATTTCACTCCCGGATAAAGGTTTTGTTTATGGAGGCGATTTTAATGACGTTCCTAATAATGGTAACTTTTGTATTAATGGTATTATTGGTGCCGATTTACAACCACACCCTCATTATGAAGAAATGAGAAAGGTATACCAGCCAATTTATTTTAAACTCGTAAAAGAGCAACCGTTTACTATTGAGATTATCAATTACAGTTTAGCTTTAAACACTAACCTATATAATTTTAGTTATCAAATAATCGAAAATGGTGTAATAACTCAAGAGAAAGAATTACCAGCCGTGATTTGTGCACCGACAGAAAAAAAACTTTTTGTTATTGATGAATTAAACTTCGATATTAAAAAGGAATCATTCATAAAACTCTGCTTTTCACTAAAGGAGAATTGTTCATGGGCTTATAAAAATCATATTGTGGCCTGGGAACAATTTCAACTCTCCAAGGCAAAATTAAAATATGCCAGCACTAAACCTCCTATTATAGGAGGGGTTTATATGAATGAGAAAGAGGATAATTATCTCATTTTTGGAGACAATTTTAAAACAGTAATTGATAAATCTACCGGGCTTATCTCTAAGTATGAACTGAATAAAAATGAGGTAATTACTAATGGTGTAAAGTTCAACTTCTGGCGTGCTTTAACTGATAATGATAAGGGTTGGAGAGTAAATGTAAAGATGGGGGCATGGAAAGATGGAGCATTTAACTTCACACTTAAAGGTATAAAAGTTGACTCTATTAAAAACAAAATGATAACACTGGAAAGCAATTATTTTTTTAATGCTACTCAGGCTATAGCAAAACTGAAATATACATTTTATCCCGATGGGAGAATACAATTTGATGTTGATATACAAATTCCGGAAAGTGCTCCAAATCTTCCAAGAATAGGTTTGCAGTTTAAACTAAAAAAGAGTTTAAAGGAAGTTGAATGGTATGGTAGAGGTCCTCATGAAAATTATTTCGACAGGAAAACTTCGGCAGCTATTGGAATTTATCAGTCGTCAGTCAGTCAATGGATTACCCCCTATGTTAGACCTCAGGAAAATGCTAACAGATGTGATATACGGTGGATTAAATTTGGGGATAGCAATACTAATAATATTGAATTTGTAGCCAATTCGGACGAACTGTTCTCTGTAAGTGCCTGGCCGTATTTGCAAGAAGCCATAGAAAATACTAGTCATGATTTTGAAATAAAGAAAAGTAATGAACTGATTGTTAACATCGATTTCAGGCAAATGGGAGTAGGGGGTGATAATTCATGGGGTCTACCAGTGCTTGATGAATATCTAGTTAAGCCAGGGCATTACAGTTATAGCTTTATTTTGCAAATGGTAAATAAGCAGATTTTAACTTATTGAAATTAAATGAAAAATCTCCCACTTATAGCGACTGCAACTTTTCTGTGTAGTTGTATTTCTCAAGGAAATATTGAAAAAGCAGAACAACCGAATATTGTTATCATTCTTGCCGATGATTTAGGGTATAGCGATGTTGGTTTTCATGGCAGCGACATTAAAACCCCAAACCTAGATAAGCTGGCACAAGATGGTGTTAGATTGGAAAACTTCTATAGCTGCCCAATGTGTTCGCCAACCCGTGCTGGATTAATGACCGGACGTTATCCTATCCGTTTTGGAATGATGCGTTCTGTTATACCGCCTTATCGAAATTTTGGTCTAAATCCTGATGAAGATATATTACCAGAAATGCTTGGGCGAGCGGGCTATAAATATCTTGCTATTTTTGGCAAATGGCATTTAGGACATTTAAATTCAAAATGGCACCCCAATAATCAAGGTT
>CAZKMG010000345.1:0-4296 GCA_964553465.1 uncultured Bacteroidaceae bacterium | reverse complement strand
ATTGCCGGGAATGTTCGTAAAGGCTGATCTTGTAACTGAAAGAAATTCTGAAGCACTGATTATTCCAAAAGGTATTATTTCAGGAAGAGAAAGCGATAGAAGTGTATTTGTTGTTGATAACAACTATGCCTACCAGAGAAAGATAATAACCGGATTGGAAAGCATAGACAAAGTTGAAGTGGTTAAGGGCTTACAACAAGGTGACAGGGTTGTAATTAAGGGATTTGAAACATTAAGAAACAGATCGAAAGTAAAAGTCCTGGAATAATATAATATCGATTGAAATCACCACTTTGTAAAAAATAAAAAGAATACATTATCTGACTCATCTCATTACATGAAGATATACTCATCATGAGGGCAGGGGTATTAAAATATAAACAAGACCTGGTTTATTATGATTAAATCAATTTCAAAATTTGCTGTAAACTATCCGGTAACGGTCACAATGCTGGTATTGGCAACAGTTTTATTAGGATATATATCCTTTAAAAAGCTTGGGGTAGAGCTTTTCCCTGATTTGAATAATCCGCGTCTCTTTGTTGAGCTAAAAGCCGGGGAGCGTCCTCCCGAGGAAATTGAGGAACAATATGTTGACCGTATTGAAGCTCTTGCAATCAGTCAGAATGGGGTTGTTAATGTCAGTTCAATTTGTCGTGTTGGGGTTGCTCAGATAAAGGTTGAGTATGACTGGAATAAAGATATGGACGAAGCTTTTCTGGATTTATCAAAAGCTCTTTCTTCATTTGGTCAGGATCAAAATATAGATGAGCTGAATATAACACAGCACGATCCAAATTCTCAACCGGTAATGCTTATCGCTTTGCAATATAAGGGTGAGGAGAATCTGAATGAACTTCGTAAAGTTGCTGAAAATTATATCCGGAATGAATTAATCCGATTGGAAGGAGTAGCCTCAGTTGAGGTAGAAGGTGCAGAATCTCAGGAAGTTGTGGTTGAAACAGATGAATATCTGATGAAGTCGTACGGTGTCAGCCTCAATACTATTTCTTCAAGAATAAAAAGTTTTAACCAGAATATATCCGGTGGCTCAGTGACAGAACAGGGGCGTCGTTATGTAGTGAAGGGCCTAAGTGAATTAAAAGAAATCTCTGATCTTGAAAATATAATTATAGCAATGCAATCCGGGCCAACCTCAGGTTCAGCTAATCGGGTACCAGTTATATTAAAAGATGTGGCAAATGTTTATTTTGGTAATAAGGAGATGAAAAATATGGTGTTCCTTGATGGTATTCCTTGCATTGGGATGAGCATATATAAAGAAACAAAATATAATACTGTTAAAGCTGTTGAAGAACTTCGTAATGCAATTGTTGGCCTTGAGGATGCTCTTCCAGAGTATAAGTTTACAATCATTCAAGATCAGGGTAAATTCATCTCATCATCTGTTGGAGAAGTCAGTAACAGTGCATTGATTGGGATGTTTCTGGCCGTATTTGTATTGTTTTTTTTCCTTCGCAGAATTGAACCTACAATTATCGTAAGTACTGCAATTCCGATCTCAATCCTGGCGACTTTTACACTTATGTATTTCCAGAACATTACGTTGAATATCATGTCACTGGGTGGACTTGCCCTTGGAGCAGGGATGCTTGTAGATAATGCAATTGTAGTAATAGAAAGTATTTTCAGGAATCATGAAGAAGGGAAAACCGCACAGGAAGCCGCAATTTCAGGAACTTCACAGGTTGGCGGAGCCATTATTGCCTCGACTCTGACAACGATTGTAGTATTTCTGCCAATAGTTTACCTCCACGGTGCTTCAGGAGAGCTATTTAAAGAACAGGCTCTGACAGTGACTTATTCATTACTTAGCTCACTGTTAGTAGCCGTTTTGGTTATTCCTATGCTCTACAGTGTTTTTTATAAAAGTAAGTCTTCCTTTAAGCATACAATTGAAAAAAAATCAATAAAATTCAAAGCATACAGACATCTGCTTTCCCGAATTCTTGATTTTAGGAAATGGGTCATACTTGCAAGCATTTTAATGCTTGTATGCGGATGGTTTATGATGAAAAGCCTGGGAAGCGAATTCATGCCCAAAACACAAACCAATGAATTTTTTGTTCATATCCTTCTACCTGAAGGAACTCGTCTTGAAAGAACTAGAGGAGCCATAGCAACTATCGAAAATTCAATACATGAACTTGCAGGTACGAATATTAAGAATATTTACAGCCAGGTCGGACAATCATTAAGTCTTTCATCCGCTCAATCATCTCTATTCGAAGATCAGAATATGGGCACTATTAAAGTATTGCTAAACTCTTCTGGTGAACAATTAAGTTCTTCATCCCTTATGGATAAATTAAGTATGATGTATCAGGATATACCGGATCTGGAGGTTACTTGCCGACAAGAGGAAACAGCTCTACAATCCATTCTTGGTACGGATGAAGCCCCGATTGTTCTGGATCTTGTTGGAGAGGACATGAAAACACTTGAAGATCTGTCATTTAAGGTTTTGGATACAATAAAAAATATACCCGAATTGATGAATACTGCATCTTCTGTCGAGTGACAGGTACAGGGCCGGGTTAATGAATCTGAATGTAACCGAAGTAGTAAACAGCGTAACACAGAAGCTTGAAGGAGTTAATGCCGGACAAATGGATGTTGATGGAGAGTTAAATGATATAACATTAAAATTGGATGCGATTGGGTTAAATGAACTGAAACATATGACACTTACTGTTGGTGGGATGGAAGTGCCATTAAATGAAGTAGCTGAAATTACTATCGCTAGTTCACCAAGGGAAATTCTTCATAACAATCAAAACAGGATTGTACGTATCACAGCCGATATAGCAGGAAAAATGCCTTTGGATCAGCTCTCAGATAAAATTAAGGATGTATTGTCCGGGATTACTTTTCCAGTTGATTATAAATACACTATTTCAGGCCAGGAAGAGAAAAGAAAAGAATCAATGCGTAATCTTTCGTTTGCACTGATTTTATCATTAGTACTTGTTTATATGGTACTTGCCTCCCAGTTTGAAAGCCTGATTCATCCTTTCACAATACTATTAACGATTCCTTTAGCGCTGGTCGGAGCCTTTGCCGCTTTTTTTATTCTGGGTCGGCCATTAAATATAATTGCGTATATAGGAATAATTATGCTTGGTGGAATTGCAGTAAATAATGCCATAATACTTATCGATGCAATTAATCAGCTGCGAAAGGATGGATATGAACTCAGAGAAGCAGTTATAGCAGGAGGAATGCGACGTATCAGGCCTATCATCATGACGTCCCTTACAACGATCCTGGCACTTATACCTCTGACCTTTGGATTTGGTGAAAGTTCAGCATTACGATCACCGATGGCTTGGGCAGTTATCGGGGGTCTGGTCACTTCGACCATTCTTACCTTGATCGTTATACCATGTGTTTATATGACTTTTAGCCTTTTTGTTCAAAGAAAGATTACAAGGATTCATGATCAAACAGAAAAATAAATTAAACCTGATAAATATTGGGAAATAGATGAGTTCCATCATAAATAGAAAAGTACTTGTTTCTATGTTGTTTCTGGCATTGACAATGCTGGGGTACATTTCTTATAAGCAGCTAAAAATGGAAATCTTTCCTAACGCTGAGTTGCCCATGCTTTATGTTCAGATAAGTTCACGTACTGAAGTTACCCCCGAGTACATGGAACAAAATGGAATCATTCCTGTCGAAGGAGCAATTGCAGGATTGGAAGGAATCAATAAAATTGAATCAACTGCAGGTACTCGGAGGGGTATAATATACATATCTTATGATCAAAATATCAATACCAAATTCGCTTATTTAAAGCTTACTGAAAAAATTAATGGCCTTAAGAGTAATATTCCTGAACAATTTACTTTACGGGTTATTAAGGTAGACACTGAATTGCAGACCAATAATCTTATGAGCCTGCAGGTGAGAGGGAGTGGAGGTATTGACAGGGTAAGGAATTTTGTGGATCAAAAAATCACTTCAGAACTTGAAAATATTGATGGTGTAGCCTCTATAAGTGTTTATGGTGGAAAACAGAAATCGGTCGATATAATTCTGAACAGGGCTGAATGTGATGCCTATGGTATTACCCCTTCACAGATAAGATCCCTTCTCTCAAGAAATATGCAAACCCGGGTCTATACTGGTAAAATTGATAATGAAGGAAAGCGATATTTTGTTTATGTAAGCGCTGATTATAACAATGTTACAGATATTGAAAATCTGATCATAGGAAAGGGTAACACTCGTTTAAAGGATATTGCTGAAATATATTATGGTGAAAAAGAA
>CAZKMG010000344.1:0-4302 GCA_964553465.1 uncultured Bacteroidaceae bacterium | reverse complement strand
TAAATCTTTAGATGTGGCTAAAGCAATAACTCTACCTTGTTGACCTACTGCATTATAAAAATGATATACAATCTCATTCCATTTTATTACCCAGGGTTTATGAGCGTATTTATTATCATAATCCTTTGAAGGGGCAACTAAATCTTCTCCATTCCATTCTGTCCAATTTACCAAATCATATGAGCAAGCAAATCTTTCAAAAGCGCCTGGTTTCCAAAAAGCCCCAAAATAAAACATAACATATATGTCATTGATTTTTGCAATCTGAGCATCTCCACATATTCCTTCAAATTTTGTTACAACAGGATTATTACCATAGCGTTTCCATAAAATCATATCATTAGAAACGGCCATCCCAATACTTTCATAATCGGCAGTATCACCTTTTGCGTTATAATACATGACGAATGTATATCCTGTAAGTTTATCGTGATCATGAATGATTAAACTTTTATATATTGTTTTATTTTCGAACCATCGGGCATCATTATCAATAGGACTTAATACAGGTTTACTTAATCTATTCCATTCACCTGCTTCAGTCAGTTTATTGTTAGTTGAAATGCCTACTCCTAAAACGCCGGTTTCATAGCCTTTTGCATTCCCTCCTAGATATGACATCCAATATTTATCATCAAATTTTTCAACATTGTAGCTTCCTCCCCAGTTAATATCTACCAAAGACATATACCCGGCTTTTTGATTGGCATCCCAGGTGTCCTCAGTAAATGAAAGAATTTTTCCTTTCGTTTTCCAATCAAGTAAATCAGTACTTTCAGCAATCCATGTCTCATATCCTTTTCCATCAAAAATAATATTAGTCATATACCAAACATTATTTTCACGAAATATGGTTGGGCTATCCACAAGGAGGGTGGAATCAGGATGTTTAAAAACAATTCCATATTTATACGGTGTTTTTATCTCGCCATAGATCTTTTCCATAGCATATTGAGTAACTATTTTACTTGATACACCTTTTGGTCTATCTTTACTTTGAATACATGAGTGAAATAACATAATCACAGATATTATTCCCAGTAGTACAAGGTTTTTCATTTGGGTCAATTTATTTATTTTAAGATTTTGTAATCTGCAATACCTTCTAGGAGTCTTTATAATTGTGGTTTTGATATTTTAATTTAATTGGTCAAATTTAATTTATAATGGTTTAATAAATCACGCAAATGTAAATACTGCAGGGAATACACGTTAATTCTTAAATATAATAACTCGATTCAAAAGGATTGCTTCAATTAAATAATAAAACTTAATAATATGATAAAATCTAAATTTATACTGATCCAGTTAATAGTAATATTAGTATGCTTTGTATTTAATTCATGCAAGGATTCGCAACAGCGCCAAATTATTTCACTGAACGGTAAATGGGATTTCTTCGTTGACTCTAGCTCAACAGTTAATTCATCCAATTGGGGGCAAGAAGGGTTACCTGGAAAATTAATACGTACTGTTTTTGTGCCACATACCTGGAACATAGAAGAAGGAATGGAAAATTACTGGGGGAAATGCTGGTATGCACGAAAATTTAAAGTCTCAGAAAAACAACTTTTAAAAACCACCCGTCTGCAATTTGATGGAGTGTATCATGATGCAGTAATTTATATTAATGGCAAAAAAGCTGGCGAACATTATGGTTCCGGATACAATCGCTTTTTTGTAGATATCTCACCATATCTTAATGCAGGTGAAAATACATTAACTGTAAGTGTTGATAATTCTCCTTCACGAAGCAATATTCCTTTTCTGAAAAGCTATGACTGGGCCAATGACGGTGGGATATATCGTAATGTTTATGAAATAATTACTGACCCTCAGGCTATTAGAAACATACGTATTATAGCAATACCTCATGAGGAAAAAGGTACAGTAAGAATCAATATTGGGTTTATAGACCCAACAAGAATCGACCGTTCAAAATTAACACTAAAGGCTATTATTACTGAAGAAAATCAACCCACACATAAGCAAATTTTTAAGGGAGAATTAAATGGGAAATATGAAACAGGCTCTTTTATAAGTTCAATAAATTTTGACAAAATAAATCCATGGCACTTTGATTCTCCAAATCTTTACAAACTACGTGTAAGACTTTTAGTGGATGGTGTTGAGAAAGATGAATATACTACAGTATTTGGTTTTAGAAGTATTAAAGTGGAAAACACCCGATATATCCTCAATGGTGAACCTATACGCCTTATGGGTGTGGAATGGATGCCAGGCTCAACTTTGGAACATGGTATGGCAGAAACTCCTGATGATTTTGAAAAGAACCTGAAATTAATGAAAAATGCGAATTGCATCTTTACACGGTTCCATTGGCAACAGGATGAATACATTTTTGATTGGTGCGACCGACATGGCATGTTGATACAGGAAGAAATTCCATATTGGGGTGGGAGTACAATTTTAAACGACACTTTGCTGAATTTGGGACTACAACATCTTGATGAGATGATTGGTGCTCATTTTAATCACCCATCTATTATTTCCTGGGGTATTGGGAATGAATTGCGAAGCCACAACCCAATCAATAGATTTGCTCTTAACAAACTATACCATCATGCTAAATGTCTTGATTCATCCCGTTTGGTAAGCTATGTATCTAATAATCTTTCTTGGGGTTATCCCAGTGAGGGCAAAGAACTGCCTGACGCAACCGGCGATTTTGATATGATGATGTTTAATGAATATTTCAGTACATGGTACAATAAGAGTATTGCCTTTGTACCAGGTGAACTAGATCGAATTGCAAGTGAATATCCGGATAAAGGACTCACTATTTCTGAATGGGGTATTTGCGAACCAGTGCATAAAGGAGGGGATGCGCGAAGGGCTGAGGAGATGGTTCAACAAATTTCAATATACAGTTCAAAACCTTACATTTCAGGAGCCATTTATTTCTGTTTAAACGATTACCGCACACATATGGGAGAGGATTCAACATATAGCTATCCACAACGTGTACATGGAGTATGTGATATAAAACTTAATCCCAAACCATCCTACGATACGTTGAGGGTTATTAGTTCACCTCTTGAAATAAAAAAAATTACGAAAAAAGATGGGAAAATATCAATTACACTCCTGGGAAAGAAAGGATTACCAAGTTATACAATACGTAATTATAGCATTATTGCCGGAAACGAAAAAGTACAAATAAATGAGCTAAGACCTGGTGAAGAAAAGACCTTTAAAATTAAGACAAACAAGAATGAAGTTAGGATTTTTCGTCCTACGGGATTTGAGGTGATCCATCTGCAACTGAGGTAAAAAGTTCATTTAAAACCTGATCAATTAATAGATGCGGTCACCTGTTGCAGCTTTTAGTTTATTTAAACCTGCGGCATAATCAATTTGATCTTTAAGGAATAGTGTTAAAAATAGCGGTGAAAATCTACTGTATGAATAAAATATTATTATAGCACCTTTGTGCCAATTAGATGAAATCCCCTAATGCAACCAATCCTGGCTTCCATTTTATTTAGCCAGGTTGGATTGCAAAATGTATGAAAGAGTTTAATTATGTTAAACTAGTTTTAACGAGAATTATAGTAAATGCTAATCGCAATATAATCCACGATATTCCTGGCGAAAAACATACTATTCAACGAGCCTACAAGTGTTCTCAACGTTGTTATTGCTGGTTGAATGAGTGTACTTAAATTGGCAGTTGTTCCATCATCGAAAGTAAGCTGAATGTCCCTGCTATGGCAAATTGAACCAGTACTATCATTACTTTCATGAATTTTCGCAGCAGCTTTTTGCTGAAGTACTCCATCAAGAAATACCTGGATCGAATCCACCCCTTCGCTCCTAACTATGTCAACATTCCCAATGGAGAGAATATATTGCCGTTCTGTCTTTTTGAATCCATTTCTGACGAAAAAAACTGCTTCTTTCAATAATAAATCAGATCCATCTGTGAGGGCAAATGCCATTTTGGTTGTATCTCCTGACTGTCCGCTCACACTTATGTTATATCCGTCTGTAAATGAATATTTTGACTCCCATATACTTCCGGTATCCTGATTGGCATTGGCTGTAATATCCAGGCTTCCAAGATCCACAGTATCAAGCTTAAAACCTGCGGAGATATGATACTCATAATCATTCCAATGAGAATAATTATAAGAATAATCGCTTGTTGAAATATGAAAATCATTTATTAATGTTGAATCAGATGGATTACATTTGTGCAAGCGCATCGGATGAAAAATTAAATTCTGAGGCAGATTTACTATCATCATATCACTTGTCCCTGTTTTTTCGAAAAGCTTG